>CAZZZJ010000034.1:5050-14683 GCA_964658355.1 Beijerinckiaceae bacterium | reverse complement strand
GCCGCGTGAAGGATCTTCCGGGCGTGCGCTACCACATCCTGCGCGGCGTGCTCGATACGCAGGGCGTGAAGAACCGGAAGCAGCGCCGCTCCAAGTACGGCGCCAAGCGTCCGAAGTAAGCCCTTTCCGTCCGGACGTTTGGCCCGGACGGTCGTCTCGCTTTTCCACTGCCTCGTAAGGATGTCGCCGGCGCTCCTCGGAGTTGCTCAAGGCGGCCTGCGCGGGGTGCTTAGATCCTTATCGTTCGGAAGTTCCGCAATGTCCCGTCGCCATTCCGCCGAGAAGCGTGAGATCATCCCCGACCCGAAGTACGGGGATATCGTCCTGACCAAGTTCATGAATTCGATCATGTACGAGGGCAAGAAGTCCGTCGCCGAGCGGATCGTGTACGGCGCCTTCGAGATCGTCGAGAACCGCGCCCGCGCCAACCCGATCGAGGTGTTCCGCGCGGCCCTCGAGAACGTCGCCCCGATGATCGAAGTGCGGTCCCGCCGCGTCGGCGGCGCGACGTACCAGGTTCCCGTCGAGGTCCGCACCGAGCGCCGCCAGGCGCTGGCGATCCGCTGGCTGATCCAGGCCGCCCGTGGCCGCAACGACCGCACCATGGTCGAGCGCCTCTCGGCCGAATTCCTTGATGCCGCGAACAACCGCGGCAACGCCGTCAAGAAGCGGGAAGACACGCACCGGATGGCGGAAGCCAACCGCGCCTTCTCGCACTACCGCTGGTAAGCGGCCCGACGCCCCTTTCGGAGAGATCCCGATGCCCCGCACCCACGCGATCGAGGACTACCGCAACTTCGGCATCATGGCCCACATTGATGCCGGCAAGACCACGACCACCGAGCGGATCCTCTACTACACCGGCAAGTCCCATAAGATCGGCGAGGTCCATGAGGGCGCCGCCACCATGGACTGGATGGAGCAGGAGCAGGAGCGCGGCATCACGATCACGTCCGCCGCGACCACCACGGCCTGGAACGGCAAGCGCCTGAACATCATCGACACCCCCGGCCACGTGGATTTCACCATCGAGGTGGAGCGTTCGCTCCGCGTTCTCGACGGCGCCGTCTGCGTGCTCGACGGCAACCAGGGCGTCGAGCCCCAGACCGAGACCGTCTGGCGCCAGGCCGACAAGTACGACGTGCCGCGCGTCGTGTTCGTCAACAAGATGGACAAGATCGGCGCCGACTTCTTCAAGTGCGTCGCCGACATCATCACCCGCGTGGCCGGCAAGCCGGTCTGCCTGCAGCTGCCGATCGGCGCCGAGAACACCTTCCGGGGCGTGATCGACCTGATCAAGATGAAGGCGATCGTCTGGTCGGGCGAGGCGCTCGGCGCCAACTACGACGAGGAAGAGATCCCGGCCGACCTCAAGGATCAGGCGGTCGAGTACCGCACCAAGATGATCGAGGCCTGCGTCGAGCTCGACGACGAAGCCATGACCGCCTACCTCGACGGCGTCGAGCCGAGCGAGGACACGCTGCGCATGCTGGTGCGCCGCGCGGTCCAGTTGCGCGCCTTCCACCCCGTGCTGTGTGGCTCGGCCTTCAAGAACAAGGGCGTGCAGCCCCTGCTCGATGCCGTCGTCGACTATCTGCCGTCGCCGGCGGATCGCGGCGAGATCAAGGGCCTCGACTTCAAGACCGAGGAAGAGATCGTCCGTCATCCGACCGACAGCGATCCCTTCTCCATGCTCGCCTTCAAGATCATGGACGATCCGCACGTCGGCACGATCACCTTCTGCCGCGTGTACTCGGGCAAGATCGAGTCGGGCGCCAACGTGCTCAACTCCTCGCGCGACAAGAAGGAGCGCGTCGGCCGCATGCTCCTGATGCACGCCAACAACCGTGAGGACGTCAAGGAAGCCTTCGCCGGCGACATCGTCGCCCTGGCCGGCCTCAAGGACACCCGCACCGGCGACACGCTGTCGGATCCGGTCAAGGTCGTGATCCTCGAGAAGATGGAGTTCCCCGAGCCCGTCATCGAGATCGCGGTCGAGCCGAAGTCGAAGGCGGACCAGGAGAAGCTCGGCATCGCGCTGGCGAAGCTCGCGGCCGAGGATCCGTCCTTCCGCGTCTCCACCGATCAGGAATCGGGCCAGACCATCCTGCGCGGGATGGGCGAGCTCCATCTCGACATCAAGGTCGACATCCTGCGCCGCACCTACAAGGTCGACGCGAATATCGGCCAGCCGCAGGTGGCGTACCGGGAGAAGCTCACCCGTCGCACCGAGATCGACTACACCCACAAGAAGCAGACCGGTGGAACCGGCCAGTTCGCGCGGGTGAAGTTCGTGGTCGAGCCGAACGAGCCGGGCAAGGGCTTCGAGTTCGCCTCGAAGGTGATCGGCGGCGCGGTGCCCAAGGAATACATCCCGGGCGTCGAGAAGGGCCTCAACTCGGTTCTGGGCGCGGGCATCCTCGCCGGCTTCCCGGTGGTCGACATCAAGGTGGAGCTGATCGACGGCGCCTACCACGACGTCGACTCCTCGGCGCTCGCCTTCGAGATCGCGTCCCGCGCGGCGCTCCGCGAGGCGCTGCAGAAGGGCGGCTCGGTCCTGCTCGAGCCGGTGATGAAGGTCGAGGTCGTCTCGCCGGAGGAGTATACCGGCTCGGTGATCGGCGATCTGAACTCCCGCCGCGGCCAGATCCAGGGCCAGGACATGCGCGGCAACGCGAACGTCATCAACGCAATGGTGCCGCTCGTCGGCATGCTCGGATATGGTCGATGGCTTCACGCGCTAACGGGCGATCTCGCTGCAGTGGCCATGAGCTTCGCCCACTTTGCTCCGATATCGTCGGCTGATTGGGATCCATCCCCCCCGGCGGCGCCAGCGATCGCATTGAGCGCGTAAAGGCTCGATTCGAGCGACGCACGACACTGGAGTCCCGCTATTCGGAAAGCGAGGGGCGCTTCCATGCCGCTGCTCGTTCCGCGCGACGCAAGCGACGCCCGAATGCTCGGGCCTTCAATGATTCCCGCGTCATGACCGTCATGGTCGGTACCGATGACCCCGCCCGGCGCGTCATCTGGCCGATCGGAGGGGTCTCACGCGGCCCGCACGCTGGCGAGGAATCGCCTGACCTCCGCGCGCAGCGCACCGGATTGGCCGGCGAGCGCATCCGCCGCTGCGGTGACCGCATCGGCGGCGCCACCCGCGTCCTCCGCCAACCGGGCGACCTCGGAAATGTTGCGGGTCACCTGATCCGTTCCGCCCGAGGCCTGGGTGATGCTGCGCACGATCTCCAGCGTGCTCACGCTCTGCTCTTCGACCGCCGCGGCGATGCTCGTCGTGACACCGTTCATCGCGTGGATCTGCGCCGCGATGTCCTGGATCGCGACGGCCGCGCCGCCGGTCGCGGCCTGGATTGCGGCGACCTGCCGGTCGATCTCCGCCGTCGCCCGGGACGTCTGCAGGGCCAGTTCCTTGACCTCGGCAGCGACGACGGCGAAGCCGCGACCGGCCTCGCCGGCGCGGGCGGCCTCGATCGTCGCGTTGAGGGCGAGGAGGTTCGTCTGCCCGGCGATGGTCGAGACGATGCCGATGACGTCGCCGATCCGTGTCGCCGCGGCGCCGAGCGCCGCCATGGTCTCCTCCGTCCGGGCGGCCGCCTGCACGGCGGCGGTCGACATCCCGGTTGCCTGCTCGACCTGACGGCCGATCTCGCCGATCGTCGCACCGATCGCCCCGGCCGCACTCGCGACGGCGTTGACGTTGTCGCCGGTCTGACGGGCGGCATCGACCGCGAGAGTCGAGCGCCGGGCCGTGCCCTCCACCTCCGCGCGCATCGTTCCCGACGCGCCCTGCAGGCCGCCGACCGTCTCGGTCACGCGCGCGACGATCTCGCCGACGGAATCCTCGAACCTGTCGGCGAGGTCGCGCAGCATGGCGCGCCGCGCCTGCTCCTCGAGCAATCGCTCCGACTCGGCGGTGCTGAGCTGACGCGCGGCCTCTTCCAGCGACCTGTCGCGGATCATCACCACCGCGCGGGCGATGTCGCCGATCTCGTCCCGGCGCCTCGCCGCGAGGAGATCCACGTCCGTATCGCCGTTCGCGAGGCGGCTTGTGTCGGCCGTCAACCGAACCAGGGGCTTCGCCAAGCTTCCGGCGAGCCACCACGCCGTCGCCGAACCGACGAGCACGACGGCACCCACGAGCCCGAGCATCGCCCAGACCTTCCAAGCGGTGGCCGCGCGGGTGCCGACGATCGCGGCACGTGCATCCTCGGCGGCGAGAGCCACAGCTTCGTCGAAGCGCCGCTGCAGACGCAGGCTGTGCTGCGTCATCCGCTCCGCCGTCGGGATCTCCCGTGCGGTCCGGATGCCGAGTTGGACTTCCGCATCGCTGCGCCATTGGGCCGCCTCGTCTTCCGTCGCCTTCGAGCGGGCCAGCATCCGCTCCGACAGGGCTACGTCCCGCAAGCGCCCGAGCAGACGCATCAATTCGTCGCTCGCCGCGGTGAACTCGGCGTTGACGGGTGTCATGTCGACGAGATCGGTCATCGCAGTGACGCGCGCGACAAGGTCTTCGGCCCGTCGGAAGCGGTCGCGGGCCGCCCGGCTGGCTTCGTTCGCCGCGTTCGTGCGCTCGGCCACCGTCGAGAGGTCACGGACGGCGCCGAGGCCGACCAGGCCGGTGATGCCCGACAGCAGGGCCGCCAGGACCATCAGGCCGAGGAGCGGGAGCAGAATCCTGTAGCGAATCGACATCGTGGCGCGTTCCGTCGTCGGCGTCAGTTCGGCAGGTTCGGCAGGGCGGTTCGGGTCTGTTCGGCCGTCAGCGTGCGCAGGAACGCGATGAGGTCGGCACGCTCCGTCCCGTCGAGGCTGAGCGGCCGCATCAGCGGGGACTTCGACGCCCTCGGCAGACCGCCGCTCTCGTAGAAGGCGACGACGGCGTCGAGGTCGGCGAACTGGCCGGCATGGCCGAAGGGCGCGCGATAGGTGAGATTGCGCAGGCCCGGCGTCTTGAAGGCATACCGCGCGAACGGATCGTCTGGCTCGAAAGCGGCACGGCCGATATCCCGGGTCGGTACGCCGATGTCGTGGAACATGTTGTCGGTGAAGTTCCAGCCCGTGTGGCAGCCCGCGCAACCGCCCTTGCCGTTGAACAGGGCGAACCCGCGTTGCGCGGCCGGCGAGATCGCGGTCTCATCGCCCGCGACCCAGCGGTCGAACGGAGCCGTCCCGGCCACGATCGTCCGCTCATAGGTGGCGATCGCCGTAAGGATATTGTCCTGGGTGACGCCTTGCTTCGGAAAAAGCTTGCCGAACCATCGGTCGTATTCCGGGATGTGCTTCAGCCGGGCGATGATCTCCGGGAACTTTCCGTCCATCTCGGCCTCGGCGGTGATCGGTCCCAGCGCCTGCGTTTCGAGGTTCGGGGCGCGGCCGTCCCAGAACAGGGTCGGAATCCAGGCCGCGTTCAGGACCGTCGGCGCCTTGCGCGCCAGGGGCTTGTTGGTCGCGCCGATCGCGCCGGCGACCGGGACCTCGAAGCCGAAGGACGGATTGTGGCAACTGGCACAGCTCAGGTTCTGCTTGCCGCTCAGGCGCGGATCGAAGAACAGCATCTTGCCGAGCGTCGCCATCTGCGGCGAATACGGTGCGTCCTGCGGGAACGGAATCTCATCCGGCCTCTTGTAAGCGGCCTTCGCGTCGTCCCTGGACTGCTCTCTTGCAGCGGCGGCGCAGCAGATCAGCGCACCAGCGGTGGCCAAAGCGAGTATTCGCGCAGTCAGCATATGCGTCATAGTTGCGGCGCAAAGTCCGGTTCGAGGCTAGAAATCCTATATTGATGAGAACTTAACAAATTTTTACGCGGGCACACGGTGCCGATCCGCCGGCTCGCCCGACCGCGGCGGCATCGATGCGCGATCGCGACAGGCGGACGAGGCACGGCCAGGGCTTCCGGCTCCGCACGGGGCGCAAGGCTATCGATTCGGGCCTCAGGGCTCGATTCCGAGCCGCGGAGCGTTTAACGCGGCGTCAAACGACGCGCGAACGCTCAAGGCTCTTCCGATGATCTCCTCTCCCCTGATGACCGTGATGGTCGATGCCGTGCGCAAGGCTTCGAAGGGGCTGCGGCGCGACTACGGCGAGATCGAGAACCTCCAGGTCTCGCGGAAGGGCCCCGGCGACTTCGTGTCCGCGGCCGATCGCAAGGCCGAAGAGGTGTTGCGCGATGCGCTGACCAAGGCGCGGCCGGGCTACGGCATGGTTCTGGAGGAGTCCGGCATCGTCGAGGGCACGGACAAGAGCCACGTCTGGCACGTCGACCCGCTCGACGGCACCTCCAACTTCCTGCACGGCATCCCGCACTTCGCGATCTCGGTCGGGCTCGAGCGCGAGGGCCAGGTGGTCGCCGGCGTGATCTACGATCCGGTCAAGGACGAGCTGTTCGTGGCCGAGCGCGGCAAGGGTGCCTACCTGAACAACCGGCGCCTGCGCGTCTCCGGCCGCGTCGACATGGCCGATGCGCTGAGTGCCTACGGCACGCCCTATCTCGGGCGCGGCAACCACCCCCGCCTCCTGCGCGAGGTCGCGGCGGTGATGGCGGTCTCCGGCGGCACGCGTCGGATGGGCTCGGCGGCCCTCGACCTCGCCTACGTCGCCTGCGGCCGGCTCGACCTCTACTGGGAGCGCGACCTGCAGACCTGGGACATCGCGGCCGGCATCATCCTGGTGCGCGAGGCCGGCGGCTTCGTCACATCGGCCGACGGCGCCTCGGAGCCGCTCGCCTCGCGCTCGGTGGCCTGCGGGAACGAGGGCCTGCACCGCGAGCTCGTCGCGATCCTGCGCAAGGTCAACGGCTAGGCCGCGAACTGGTCAGGCGCCGCGCCATCTGCTCTAAGCCGCCGTTCACGCAACGGAAGGCCCGCCCGGCATGGAACGCCGCCACATCGCCCTGAAGGACTCGATCCGCTCGATTCCGGATTACCCGAAGCCCGGCATCGTGTTTCGGGACATCACCACGCTGCTCAGCGATCCGCGCGCCTTCCGCCGGGCCGTCGACGCGCTGGTGCATCCCTATGCCGGCGGGCAGGTCGATCAGGTCGCGGGCATCGAGGCGCGCGGCTTCATCCTCGGTGGCGCCGTGGCGCACCAGCTGTCGTCGGGCTTCGTCCCGGTGCGCAAGAAGGGCAAGCTGCCGCACAAGACCGTCTCGATCGCCTACACCCTCGAATACGGGACCGACGAGCTCGAGATCCACGTCGATGCGATCAAGCCGGGCGACCGGGTGCTGCTCGTCGACGACCTGATCGCCACCGGCGGAACCGCGATCGCCGCCGTGAACCTGCTTCGCCGGATCGGTGCCGAAGTGGTGGCCGCCTGCTTCGTCATCGACCTGCCCGAGATCGGCGGCGCCGCGAAGCTGCGCGACCTCGATGTCCCCGTGCGGACCCTGATGGAGTTCGACGGCCACTGAGCCGCCCGGGCGAGGGAACGAGGCCAGCCAAAATGTTGACTCGGTAAACCTCATCCGCCATAAGCCGCGCAGTCGCGATGGCGCCCCGTTCGGGCGCCGTCTGCACGTGCCATCACACCTTATAGACGCGTGAAGGTCGGGTGCGGCATCAGCCGCCCGCGAGCGCGCCTCGACCTTTGGAGGCTTGTAGAGCCATGAAAAGAACCTATCAGCCGAGCCGTCTCGTCCGGAAGCGCCGTCATGGTTTCCGCGCCCGCATGGCGACCGCCGGCGGCCGCAAGGTCATCGCCCGTCGCCGCGCGCACGGCCGCAAGAAGCTTTCGGCCTGAACGTGACGAACGCGCCGCCCTTCGCGGCGCGGATGGTGTTTGAGGCGTGAGCGGGGCCGAGCTTCCCATGCCGCGGATCGAACGGCTGAAGCGAAGGCCGGATTTCCTCGCGGCGGCCGATGGGCGCCGCTTCCATACCGAGCGCATGACCGCTCAGGGACGCGTGCGCGATGCGGGCGAGACCCGTGACGGCGCCCCGATTGCCGGCCTCCATCTCGGCTTCACGATCACCAAGCGGGTCGGCCATGCCACCGAGCGCAACCGCATCCGTCGGCGCCTCCGCGCCGCGGTCGCCGAACTTGGCCCCGAGTTCGGTGCGTTTCCGGTCGACATCGTGCTGATCGCCCGCCGCCCGGCGATCGACGCCGCCTTCGACACCCTGAAGGACGACCTGCGTCGGGCCATCCCCGCCGTGGTCAAGCCGCGCGATGCGACCAAGCCTCGCGGGTCGAGCGAGCGCGCCGGCGCGCCGCGATCGGCGAAGCCGGCCTCCGCGAAGGGCCGCGGCAAAGGGCCGGCGGTGACGCTCCGAACATCCGATCGCGCCGTGGCACCCGCCCGTGCGCCCTCAGCAACCCCGAACGCGTGCGACGGTGGCCCCGATGGGCAATGACAAGACGAACATGTTCGTGGCCATCGCCCTGTCGCTGGTCGTGCTGCTCGGGTGGAACTACTTCATCGCCGCGCCGCGCGTCGAGCAGCAGCGTCAGGCCAACCTCCAGAACCAGGCCGCGCAGCAGAGCCCCGGCGTAAGCCCGGACGGCGTGCCTTCGCCGAGGCCGAAGGAGGGCGGCCCGGCCGCCCCCGTCGCCGGCACCCTGCCCAACGCGGCCGCCGGCCCGATCGGTCGCACCGAGGCGCTGTCGCGGTCGCCGCGCATCAAGATCGAGACCCCGGCGCTCGCCGGATCGATCGCGCTGAAGGGCGGCCGCATCGACGACATCTCGTTGAAGAACTACCACGAGACCGTGGACGACAAGAGCCCCGAGATCGTCCTGCTCTCGCCGGCCGGCACCGAGGCACCGTACTATGCCGAGTTCGGCTGGGTCGGTACCAATGCCGGGCCGTTGCCGACCAACGACACCGTCTGGACCACCGACGGCCAGACCCTGTCGGTCAACATGCCGGTCACCCTGACCTGGGACAACGGCGCCGGGCTTCTGTTCAAGCGGATCCTGGCCGTCGACGACAAATACATGTTCACGGTCCGCGAGGAGGTCGAGAACAAGGGCACGAACGCAGTCACGCTCTATCCCTACAGCCTCGTCTCGCGCTGGGGTAAGCCGCACACCCAGGGCTACTACGTGCTCCACGAGGGCATGATCGGCGTGCTCGGCGGCGACGGCCTGCAGGAATACACCTACGACCACCTCGCGAAGGAAGCCGCCTACGGCGGTCCCGCCACCAAGGGCAAGGCGTGGGCGAACGTCACCGGCGGCTTCGTCGGCATCACCGACAAGTACTGGGCGGCGGCCGCGATCCCCGATCAGACCATGGCCTATACCGGCGCCTTCACCGAGCGCACCGACGGCGCGACCAAGATCTACCAGGCCAGCGTGCGCGGGGACGCGCGCAGCGTCGAGCCGGGCGCCACGGCCTCGACCACCCAGCGCCTGTTCGCCGGCGCCAAAGAGGTCAACACGATCAACGGCTACGAGAAGAACCTCGGGATCAAGCAGTTCGACCTGATGATCGACTGGGGCTGGTTTCACTTCATCACCAAGCCGATGTTCCGTGCTCTGGACTTCTTCTTCCATCTCTTCGGCAACTTCGGCGTCGCGATCCTGATCGTGACCTTCTGCCTCAAGCTGCTGTTCCTTCCGATCGCCAACCGCTCCTACGTCTCCATGGCCAAGATGAAGGCCGTGCAGCCCG
>CAZZZJ010000034.1:0-4950 GCA_964658355.1 Beijerinckiaceae bacterium | reverse complement strand
CGCCTGCTGTTCGCGGGCGCGGCCGACTTCGTGGCGGCGGCGCCCTCGCTCGGCACGCTGCCGGCGATGGATGGGGTCGAGATCGCCTTCGCCGGGCGCTCGAACGTCGGCAAGTCGAGCCTCGTCAACGCGCTCACCGGGCGCAACACACTCGCCCGGACCTCGCATACGCCGGGTCGGACGCAGCAGCTCAACTTCTTCCGGATCGGCGAGCGCCTGACGCTGGTCGACATGCCGGGCTACGGCTACGCCGCGGTCGGCAAGGAGAAGGTCGAGGCCTGGACCGACCTGATCCATGCCTACCTCAAGGGCCGCGCCAACCTCGCGCGGGTCTTCATGCTGATCGATTCCCGTCACGGCCTGAAGGGCATCGACACCGACGTCCTCGACGGCCTCGACAAGGCCGCCGTGAGCTACCAGATCGTGCTGACCAAGGGCGACGCCCTGAAGAAGTCCGAGATCGACGCGCGCGTCGCCGGCATCCAGGCCGCGCTCGCCCGCCGCCCGGCCGCCTATCCGCAGATCCTGCTGACTTCGAGCCGCGACGACCGGGGCGTGCCGGAGCTCCGCGCCGCGATCGCCCGGCTGATGTCCGAGCGCGGCGCCTGATGCCGACCCGCGCGGATCGCGCCCTGATCGCCCTGGCCTGCCTCGCGGGCGGCCTCGGCGTCGCGGCGAGCGCGGGCGCCGCCCATATCGCGGGCGCCGAGAGCCTGAAGACCGCGGCGCAGTTCCTGCTGTTCCACGCACCCGCGATCCTGGCGCTCGCCGGCCTCGCCGCCGCCGGACTGACGCATCCGCGCGCGACCCGGCTCGCCGCCTGGGCGCTCCTGCTCGGGCTCGCGCTGTTCTCCGGCGATCTGGCGCTCCGGGCGCTCGCCGGTCGGCCCCTGTTTCCCATGGCCGCGCCGTCGGGCGGCATCCTGCTGATGCTCGGTTGGACGGCCGCGGCCGTCGCGGCGTTGATTCCCGCACGGCGCTGAGCGGCTGCTGACGGCGGCACGGCAGGGACAGCTGTTTGAAACGCCGACGGTGACCGCGAGGCCCCAATGCAGAAGACCGAAAAGCAGAAGATGCGCGCAGGCGAGCTGTACCGCGCGGGCGACCCGGAGCTTCGTGCGGATGCCGCGACCAATATGGCGTGGCTGGCGCACTACAACACGACGCTCGCGCTCCCGTCCGCCGATCGGCGCGCTCTGCTCGCAAGCCATCTCGGCGGCGTCGGGGCCCAAGCGGTGATCCGCCCGCCGTTCCACTGCGACTACGGCTACAACATCACCCTCGGCGACGAAGTGTTCCTGAACTTCGGCTGCGTGATCCTCGACGTGGTCGCGGTGACGATCGGCGACGGCACGCAGATCGGGCCGGGCGTGCAGATTTTGACCGCCGACCATCCGCGCGATCCAGAGACGCGCCGGTCGGGCCTCGAGTTCGGACGCCCGATCGCCATCGGCGCCAACGTCTGGATCGGTGGGGGTGCGCTGATCCTGCCGGGCGTCACGGTCGGCGACGACGCGATCATCGGGGCCGGTGCCGTGGTGACGCGGGATGTCGCGGCCGGTGCGACGGTGGTCGGCAATCCGGCGCGGCCCGTCGCGATCCGGTAGGCGTTCAGCCGGCGCGCACCTGTAGGAATTCGAGGGCCGGGCCCTGAGCATCCGAGAACACGCCGGCCGTCAGACTGCCGCCGTAGACCGCGGCGGTATCGAGGTTGGTGCGGTACCGCCGCACCTCCGGCTTGCCGGCCTGCTGCGGCGTGTGGCCGTGGACGACGTGGCGGCCGAAGTCGCAATCCTCGGTGAGGAACGCGTCGCGGATCCACAGGCGGTCCTGCACGTCGGACGATTCCGGATCGGAGCCCGGCCGGAAGCCGGCATGGACGAACCACCGCTGCGCGTCCGCATGGATCGTCGGCAGCGCCTCGATCCAGTCGAGAACGTCGCCGGGGATCGCGGCCGCCTCGTCGACCCCGAAGGAGGCAAGCGTCTCGACGCCGCCGTTGCGCAGCCATAGGACGTCGCTCCCCGGCGTCGAGAGCGCGGAGAGCAGCATGGCCTCGTGATTCCCCATCAGGCACGAGACCCGCTCGGGATCGCTCCAGTGCAGGCGGCTGATCGTCCGCAATACGCCCGCGCTGTCCGGCCCGCGGTCGATGTAGTCGCCGAGGAAAACGAGCTTGTAGGTCTTGGCGGCCGCATGCGCCTCGATGCGTTCGAGCAGCGCGCCGAGAAGGTCGGCGCAGCCATGGATGTCGCCGATGGCGTAGGTGAGGTCGCTCATGTCGGCCCAGTGTCGTCGCGCGGCGGCACAAAGAAAAGCCCCGGCCGCTCGATCCGGGCGGCCGGGGAAGGGGAGTGACCGAAACTCAGTTCAGGGTCACGTTGTCGGGCCGCCGCCGCGGCTCGGGCACGGTGCCGGCGATGACGAGGCCCGAAGGCCCGACCCCGACCGGCACGCTCTCGCCGTCGTGGATCCGGCCCGAGAGCAGCAGTTCGGCCAGCGGATCCTGCACCGTCTTCTGGATCACGCGCTTCAACGGCCGGGCCCCGTAGGCGGGATCGTAGCCGCGGTCGGCGAGCCAGGCGCGCGCCTCCGGGTCGACGTCGAGCGCGATCTTGCGCTCGTCCAGCAGCTTCTGGAGCCGGACGAGCTGGATGTCGACGATCGCCCCCATCTCCGCCCGCTTGAGGCGGTGGAACAGGATGATCTCGTCGATCCGGTTGAGGAATTCCGGGCGGAAGTGGTTCTTCACCACGCCCATCACCTCGTCCCGCACCGCGTCCGTATCCTCACCGTCTCCCTGCGCCACCAGATACTCGGCCCCGAGATTCGAGGTCATGATCAGCAGCGTGTTGCGGAAGTCGACCGTCCGGCCCTGTCCGTCGGTCAGGCGCCCGTCGTCGAGCACCTGCAGCAGGACGTTGAACACGTCCGGATGCGCCTTCTCGATCTCGTCGAACAGCACGACCTGGTAGGGCCGGCGCCGAACCGCCTCGGTCAGCGCGCCGCCTTCCTCGTAGCCGACATAGCCGGGCGGCGCGCCGATCAGCCGGGCGACCGAGTGCTTCTCCATGTATTCCGACATGTCGATGCGCACCAAAGCGGTGTCGTCGTCGAACAGGAAGTTCGCCAACGCCTTGGTCAGTTCCGTCTTGCCGACCCCGGTCGGCCCGAGGAACATGAACGAGCCGATCGGCCGGTTCGGATCCTGAAGGCCTGCGCGGGCGCGGCGTACGGCGGTCGAGACCGCCTCCACGGCCTCGCGCTGTCCGACGACGCGCTTGCCGATCGCGACTTCCATCGCGAGGAGCTTGTCGCGCTCGCCCTCCAGCATCTTGTCCACCGGCACGCCGGTCCAGCGCGAGACGACGCCCGCAATGTGGGCCGGCGTCACCGCCTCCTCGACCATGCCGTCGCGTGCGACCGCGCTCTCGGCCGCAGCCTCGATCTCGGCGAGCCGCTTCTCCAGGCCCGGGATCACACCGTAGGCGAGCTCGCCCGCGCGCTGGTACTGGCCCTGGCGCTGCGCCGCGGCGAGATCGTTGCGCGCCTCGTCGAGCTTCTTCTTCAGGTCGGCGGCGGCGCCGAGCTTGTCCTTCTCCGCCTTCCAGCGCGAAGTGATGGTGGCCGACTGCTCCTCGAGGTCGGCCAGCTCCTTCTCGAGCCGTACGAGCCGGTCGCGAGAGGCGGAATCGGTCTCCCTCTTCAGCGCCTCGCCCTCGATCTTCAGGCGCACGATCTCGCGGTCGAGGTTGTCCAGCTCCTCGGGCTTCGAATCGACCTGCATGCGCAGGCGCGAGCCCGCCTCGTCCATCAGGTCGATCGCCTTGTCGGGCAGGAAGCGATCGGTGATGTAGCGGTTCGAGAGCGTGGCCGCGGCGACCAGCGCGGAGTCCTGAATGCGGACGCCGTGGTGCTGCTCGTACTTCTCCTTGATCCCGCGCAGGATCGAGACCGTGTCCTCGACGGTGGGTTCCGACACGAAGACCGGCTGGAAGCGCCGCGCGAGCGCCGCGTCCTTCTCGACGTGCTTGCGGTACTCGTCGAGCGTCGTCGCGCCGACGCAGTGAAGCTCGCCGCGGGCTAGCGCCGGCTTGAGCAGGTTCGAGGCGTCCATGGCGCCGTCGGCCTTGCCCGCGCCGACGAGGGTATGCATCTCGTCGATGAACAGGATGATGCCGCCGGCGGCTGCCGTGACCTCCGAAAGCACGGCCTTCAGCCGCTCCTCGAATTCGCCGCGAAACTTCGCGCCCGCGATGAGGGCGCCGAGATCGAGGGCGAGAAGGCTCTTCTCCTTGAGGCTTTCGGGCACGTCGCCGTCGACGATGCGCAGCGCCAGGCCCTCGACGATCGCCGTCTTGCCGACGCCGGGCTCGCCGATCAGGACCGGGTTGTTCTTGGTCCGCCGCGACAGCACCTGGATCGTGCGGCGGATCTCCTCGTCGCGGCCGATCACCGGGTCGAGCTTGCCCTCGCGCGCGGCTTCCGTGAGGTCGCGGGCATATTTCTTCAGCGCATCGTAGGCATTCTCAGCGGACGCATTGTCGGCCGTGCGGCCCTTGCGCAGCGCGTTGATCGCGCCGTTCAGGGAGGCGGGCGTCACGCCGGCGGACACGAGCGCCTTACCGGCCTCGGTATCCTTCTCGACGGCGAGCGCGAGCAGCAGACGCTCCACGGTGACGTAGGAATCGCCCGCCTTCTCGGCAGCTTTTTCGGCGGTGTCGAACAGGCGCATCAGGTCGCGCGTGGCCTGCGGCTGGCTGGCGTTGCCGGACACCTTCGGTTGCTTCGCAAGCCACGCCTCGACCTGCGCCAGGGCGACGCGCGATTGACCGCCGGCCCGGTCGATCAGGCCGGCGCACAGGCCCTCGGGATCGTCGAGCAGCACCTTCAGAAGGTGGCCCGGCTGCAACTGGGGATGGCCCTCGCGCATCGCGAGGTTCTGCGCGG
>CAZZZJ010000033.1:1952-14800 GCA_964658355.1 Beijerinckiaceae bacterium | reverse complement strand
GCGGCCCCCCTGCGGGTTGCCTGTCGAAGGACGGACGGGATGCCGTCCGGCCTGCGAGATCGATGGAACGCGCCGCCGCGCGCGAGACGCCGATCCTGCCGCATCCTCCGCCGCATCCATGGCGTCGTCGATCCGTGATCTGCTAGAGCGCTCCGTGCCGAAGTGGACGCCGGTTCGGGACGAGCGTGCGCGTCGACCGGAACCCGATCTCGCTCCCGAGCGACGTCAGGGCAGATCTGATAGGGATCGATATCGACGATCCTCGGCACCGCCGAGGCGATCGACGGAGAGGCGAAGGCATGATCGACGGATTGCGGATCTGGACCCTGGCGGCGCTCGTCGGCGTCGGCGTCGGCGTGGCGGGGCCGGCCTCGGCGCAGGGCGCCAAGCCCGCCTTCGTGTTCACCGGCATCCCGGACCAGGACGAGAGCCGCCTGGTCGAACGCTTCGGCAAGGTCGCGGCCTATCTCGAGGGCAAGCTCGGCGTGACGGTGACGTACATCCCGGTGAAGAACTATCCGGCGGCGGTCACGGCGTTCACCAACGGGCAGGTGCAGCTCGCCTGGTTCGGCGGCTTCACCGGCGTCCAGGCGCGCAGGGCGGTGCCGGGCTCGCAGGCGATCGCGCAAGGGGCTGAGGATGCCGCCTTCAAGACCTACTTCATCGCCAACGCCAAGACCGGGCTCCAGCCGTCCAAGGACTTCCCGAAGGACATCGCGGGCAAGACCTTCACCTTCGGCGCGCGCGCCTCGACCTCGGGCCGGCTGATGCCGGAATACTTCATCCGGCAGGCCTTTCCCGGCAAGAGCCCCGAGCAGGTCTTCCCGACGGTGGGCTTCTCGGGCGACCACAGCCGGACGATCCAGCTCGTCCAATCGGGCGCCTTCGCCGTCGGCGCGGTCGACTACTCGGTCTGGGACCTCGACACCAAGGCCGGCAAGGTCGATCCCGCGGCCGTCTCGGTGATCTGGGAGAGCCCGACCTTCCCCGACTACCAGTGGACGGTGCGCGGCGACGTCGACGTGATCTACGGCGACGGCTTCACCGCGAAGCTGAAGGCGGCGCTGATCGGCATCACCGATCCGGCGATCCTCGAGCCGTTCGGCCGATCGAAGTTCATCCCCGTCGACAACGCGGCCTACGCGCCGCTGATCGCGGTGGGGCAATCGACCGGCCTCCTCGACTGACCCGCAATGGCCGAACCTGCGATGGCCGGACCTGACATGCCCGACGTCGCGATCCGGCTCGTGAACGCGGGCGCCGCCTATGACGGGCGCAGGGTGCTCTCGGGCATCGACCTGACGATCCGTGCGGGCGAGCGGGTCGCCCTCCTGGGGCGCTCGGGGGCCGGCAAGTCGACGCTGATCGGCCTGATCCAGGCTCATGCCCCGAAGCGCGTCGCCCTGGTGCCGCAGGCGGCCGCGCTCGTGCGGACGCTGTCGGTGTTCCACAACGTCTACATGGGGCGGCTCGACCGCCGCTCGACCCTCCACAACCTCCGCACCCTCGCCCGTCCCGCCGCCGCCGACCTCGACGCGGTCCGCGCCGTCCTCGCCCGGGTCGGCCTGGCGGAGAAGATCCGGGAGAAGGCCGGCGCGCTCTCCGGCGGCCAGCAGCAGCGGGTCTCGGTGGCCCGCGCGCTCTACAATGGGCGGCCGATCCTGGTCGGCGACGAGCCGGTCTCGGCGCTGGACCGGATGCAGGGCGCCGCGGTGCTCGCGGAGATGGCCCGCGGCCACGAGACCCTGGTGCTGGCTCTCCACGACGTCGCGCTGGCGCTCGCCCACACCGACCGGATCGTGGTGCTGGAGGCCGGCCGCATCGTCCTCGACGCACCGGCCCGCGACCTGGACGCCGCGGCCCTGAGCCCCTTCTACCAGGCGGCGGCGTGATCGGGCTGCAGCGCACGGGCCCGGGCTACGCCGCCGTCAGCCGCTGGTTCGCGGCCGCGGCCCTCGGCGCGCTGTTCCTGGCCGACCTCCACGTCACCAGCCTGGATCCCTGGGCCGATCTCCGGCGCCTCCTGGCCG
The DNA here is from genome assembly GCA_964658355.1 of Beijerinckiaceae bacterium. GTDB lineage: Bacteria > Pseudomonadota > Alphaproteobacteria > Rhizobiales > Beijerinckiaceae > Methylobacterium. The sequence goes on along the minus strand of CAZZZJ010000033.1, from coordinate 12,770 downwards.
GCCTGATCCGCCCGGACCTGCTCGCGGTGGAAGGCTGGAGCGTCGTCTACACCGTGGCCTTCGCGGTGCTCGGCGTGACGTGCGGCGCCGGCGCCGGGTTCCTGCTGGCGATCCCGTTTACGCGGTTCCGGAGCATCCGCGTCGTCTGCGCCGGCCTGCGCGCGGTGCACGAGCTGTTCTGGGCGCTGCTCCTGATGCAGGTGTTCGGGCTCTCGGCGACCACCGGCATCCTCGCCATCGCCCTGCCCTATGCCGGCATCTGCGCGAAGGTCTATTCGGAGATCATCGAGGAGGCCGACCTCTCCGCCCTGCGGGTGCTGCCCGAGGGCACCGGCGGCGTCTCGGCCTTCTTCTACGCCCGCCTTCCGGACGTGGCCGCTGCCTTCCGGCACTACACGCTCTACCGGTTCGAATGCGCCATGCGCTCGACCCTGGTGCTCGGCTTCATCGGCCTGCCGACCATGGGGTTCTACCTCGAATCCGCCTTCCGGCAGGGGCGCTACGCCGAGGCCGGCGCGCTGCTGCTGGTGTTCTATGCCCTGATCGGCTCGCGCCGGCTCTGGGTGCGGGCGAAGTCCGTGCCCGTGCTCGTCCTGGCGAGCGCGCTGGCGCTCCCGGCCACCGTCGGGACGACCAACGTCGCCGCCAGCCTCGCGCGCTTCCTCACCCACGACATCGTCCCCGCGCCCCTGCGGAGCGCGAGCCTCCTCGATCCCGCCACCCTGCCCCGCCTCTGGGCCTGGTTCGCGCCGATCCTCACCGGGCAGATCCTCCCCGGCGCGGTGCAGACCCTGGTGCTGGCGCAGATCGCGCTCGTCGCCACCGCGCTCGGCGCGCTCGTCCTGTTCCCGCTGGTGTCGCGCCGGTTCGCCGGCCGGTTCGGGTCGCCGGCCGGCCGCGTGCTCCTCGTGGTCCTGCGCTCGACGCCGGAATACATGCTCGCCTACGTGCTGCTGCAGACGCTCGGCCCCTCGATGCTGCCGGCGATCCTGGCGCTCACGATCCACAATGCCGGCATCGTCGGATACCTGATGGGCCGCCACGCCGACGCCCTGCCCTACCGGGCGGACGCGCCGCGGGGCCTGAACCTCTACGCCTACGAGACGGTGCCGCGGCTCTACGGGCAGTTCCTCGCCTACCTGCTCTACCGCTGGGAGCTGATCCTGCGCGAGAGCGCGATCTTCGGCATCCTGGGCGTCGCCACGCTCGGCTTCTACGTCGACGCCGCGATCTCGGAGCTGCGCCTCGACGTCGCCGCGGTCCTGATCGCGGCCACCGCCGCGATGACGATCGCCGTCGATTCCGGCTCGCGGGCGCTGCGGAAGGCGCTGCGCATCAACACCCTGCCGACGCGGCTCGCCGACCCGGTGAAGGGCGACCTGCCCGCCCGGCCCTGAGATCGGACCGAAACCATGCTCACCTGCGCGATCCTCGACGACTACCAGGGCGTCGCCACGACCTTCGCGGACTGGTCCCCGCTCCAGGACCGCGTCGTGCTCCGCCCGTTCCGGGAGGTCTTCGCGACGCAGGACGCGCTGGTGGCCGCCATCGCCGACTGCGCGATCGTCGTGATGATGCGCGAGCGCACGCCCTTCCCGGCCGCTTTGTTCGCGCGCCTGCCGAAGCTCAGGCTTCTCGTCACCTCGGGCATGCGCAACGCCGCCATCGACCTCGCGGCGGCCAAGGCCCACGGGGTGGTCGTCTGCGGCACGGCGAGCGGCTCCGCGCCGCCGGTGGAGTTGACCTGGGCGCTGATCCTGGGCCTCGCCCGCCACGTCGTGCCGGAGGCGAACGCGCTGCGGGCCGGTGGATGGCAAGCGACGGTCGGCGCCGACCTCGCCGGCCGCCGCCTCGGATTGCTGGGCTTGGGCAAGATCGGAACCCGCGTCGCCCGCATCGGCCAGGCCTTCGGCATGGCGGTCTCGGCCTGGAGCCCGAACCTCACGGCGGAGCGGGCGGCGGAGGCCGGCGTCGCCCAGGCGGCGTCCAAGGCGGCGCTGATGGCCGAGAGCGACGTGGTCTCGATCCACCTGGTGCTCGGCGACCGCACCCGCGGGCTGGTCGACGCCGCGGCGCTGGCGCGGATGCGGCCGCACGCCCTGCTGATCAACACCGCGCGGGCGGGGATCGTCGACGGGCCGGCGCTGCAGGCCGCGCTCCGGGAAGGCCGGATCGGCGGCGCCGGCCTCGACGTGTTCGAGATCGAGCCCCTGCCGGCGGACTCGCCCTGGCGCACCCTGCCGAACCTGCTGGCCCTGCCCCATCTCGGCTACGTGAGCGAAGCCAACTACCGCACCTACTTCACCGAGGCGGTGGCCGACATCCAAGGGTTTCTCGACGGCGCCCCGGTGCGGGTGATCGGGTAACGGTCGCGATCGTCGCCGGATCGCGCGCGGGTCCCTTCTCCCAGGGGGAGAAGGACAGGATGAGGGGCGTGCGTCGTCCGGAGAGGCCGTTCCTCTCACTTCGGTTCTCGCGTTTCAGGCTGTCGGATTGGCGATTATAACTTTTACACGCCGCACTACCTAAGATAGGATTTGGGTATTGAAGGCCTAGCTATGTTCAGTCTTTCTACCGCCCATCTGCACTGCGACGACGCCGCCTTCACCTACCTCAAAGCAAACCTCTGGCCGAACTGCCAAGTGTGCCCACACTGTAGCTCTTTCAACCCGAAGCACTGCGGCCTGTCCAAGACCTGTTGTGGTCTCCGCAAGTCCGCTGAGAAGCAGTGTCACAAGCAGTTCACGACAAAGGTCGGTACCATCTTCGAGCGCCCGTATATCCCGCTTCACAAGGTACTTCAGGCTGTCTATCTCCTATGCGCCTCCAAGAAGGACGAGAGCAGCCACCAGATCCATCGGGCGCTCGGCCTGACCTACAAAAGCGCTTGGTTTCTGACGCATCGCATCATGAGGCCATGCACGATGGCGCGCTCGCCACAATGGGCGGCATCGTCCACATGAACACCGTCCAGAGCCATCCTCTGCCTCAAAGCGCGGCATCAAGGGCGCCTACCAGCACTGCGGCGAGCAGTACCCGAACTGCTATCTCGCCGAGTCCGACTTCCGGTACAACAACCGGGTGAAGCTGGAGGTGAATGACGTTGAGCAGGCGGATCAATCGCTTCGTGGTATCGTAGGCAAACAGCTGACGTACCAAGGCGCTTAGGCGTGGGTTCAAAATATGGTGTGATGAGCAGGTGCTCATCACACCACATATGGTAGGTGTGATGAACGCTCCGCAGTTAGATCTTTTTGCGCACCTTGACGAGAAGGGACGCCATTCGGCGTTCTGGACACCCCGAGAGATATGGCTTCGGCTTACCGAACATCACATCTCGCAATTCCGCGAAGATAATCGCATAGAATTCAAGTCGGCGAAAAAGCTACACTGGGACGATCTTATTGACTATTGGTCAATGTGGTCAAATACACTTGACGGCGGTGTTATTATATTCGGCGTGGAAGATAATAAGAAAATAACTGGTTGCGCCCATCTAACTCAAGAGCAGCTCGATAAGCTTGAAACCTTCCATATGCAGCGATGTCCACTCGCCGCTCCCGAGGTAAAGAGGGTGCCTATATACTCATTAAGCGGAAATAACTTTATAATCGCTATTTATCTGCCATACCGCAGCGTATTGGTGGAAACGAACAAAGGCAAGGCGTTCACTCGACGCGGCAGTATTAAATGTGAAATGTCATCGGAAGAAAAGGAAGATTACAAATCCACGAGGCATGAAAGATCTTATGAGCAGAGGGACTGCGCGCTAGATTTTCCGAACGACTTTGATGCAAAGATTATAACTGATCTTTGCAATGAGTTTAGAAGGCGAGAGGATAAGACAGATTGGTCTGACCGAGAAGTTCTTGTAGATCGGGCACTCCTTACGGAAAAAGGAGAGAAAGTAGAACCTAGGAATGCACTTGCTCTCATTGCCGCTAAAAATCCGCGGCATGTAATTCCTGGCTGCCGCGTGAGAGTGCAACGTTTTCTTACCTTGGCCGAAGGCGCAGGTTCTGATTTTTCTCCAGTCAGAGACTTTTATATCGAAGGCAACATAGTTAAGATATTAAACGAAGCTCAGAAGCAAATCGCTTCCCTTTTGTACGATGTCACTTGGCTCAACAGCGATGGCAAGTTCATAACATCTCCAGAATATCCTCTATGGGCATGGTTCGAAGCACTTGTGAATGCCTGTGTTCATCGATCTTATAGCTATAGTGGCTCGGAGATAACTGTAAAATTTTTTCCAGACCGGCTAGAAGTAGAGAGCCCTGGCAGTTTTGTTCCACCCGTGACTGCCATTAACATTTATAGCCAGCGCGCATCACGTAATCCGTTCCTTATGGATGGCCTCCGCTTTCTTGGGTACGTCCGCATGTCACGCGAAGGCACGCGTAGAATGCGGCAGAGTATGATCGAGTCCAATCTCCCCGAGCCTTCATTTTCTCAGGAGGCGATTCATGGGGTCGCGGTCCGCGTTACACTTAGAAACGATCATGCTATACGTAAGCGAACAACGGATAAGGACGTAGTTGAATATTGTGGCGTGGAGCGCTGGAAAGAATTGCAGCATCACGAGGTTATAATTATTGGTTATGCTTTTAGAAATGATAAAATCCATGTTGCGGAGGCGGCGCGCTTAACATCAAGAACTTGGAATACCACAAAAAAGGATTTAGACAAGCTAGTGAAAAAAGGCTTGCTAAAATTCAACGGTCCAACCTTTGTTCGCGATCCGAGTGCGCACTATGCCATCGATACCACAATTAAGGAAAAGGCTGATGCAAAACGCACCCGATAAACTATTTACTACTTAGCCGCCTGGTAAATTCGGCGCTGGGAAGTTTGCGTATGAGGAGCGGCGTCGCCGGTTTGAGGAACTGGCCCGCGAAGCTGAATGCGACGAGGGGCCCGAGGCGCGGTTTGAGAGGGCGATGCAGATAATTGGCAAGGTCCGCACAAAAATCAGCAATTAGTCAAAGACCGATTGCACCTTTGATGCTCGAAGTATGATTTCGACTAATTTTGCAGGATTACTTGTGTAAGCATAGGCGCCTTTTGAAATTGCTTCCTCTTTAAGGCTATTTTTATACAAGCCTGAGTAAATTATAAGGGGAGTATTGGGAGCGATTTTTTTCGCTTGATCAAGCAAATCAAACCCCGCCCGGTCTCCTTCCGGTCGCATAAGATCAGATATGATCAAATCAAAAATATTGCCGTCTTTTAAATATGCGATGCCATTGTCAGTTGTCTGAGCGTTTGTAATATTGAATCCAATAGCTCGCAATGCTTTTCGCTCGTTGATGTTGCCTTCGGGCTTATCGTCGACCCACAAGATTGATTTTCTTGCCGATGCTCTGATGCTGGAATTAGTTATAAGCCGGACTGATTGTTCTAGGGTATCAGAAGGGCTTTCTGCCGTTAGTTCCGGATCAGATCCCGCCGCAGGGGGCTTGCTGGCTAAACTGGCCTGGGCGAGAGCGATGGAGGCGACAGCTACCTTTTTTGCTGATGCTTCGACCCCGAACCCTTTGACGCTCCCTTCGCTAAAGTCAGCAAGGAAACTGCGAACAGCAGGGCCGAACAAATAGGCGATGACAGCTACAGCGATCGGCCAAGCTACCGCGCCAACAAGGTGCGCAAGCGCTTCAATAATTTTTGCAGCTGCTTCCACGCGTCCCTCCGATAATCCTAATTTCTCAGTGCACTAGGTGCCACAGATTGCGCGTAGTCGGTTAGGTATAGTCGCAAAACGGAAACCGTATGAGACCCTTGCGGAGAGGTCACGCCCCTCATCCCACCCGTCTCCCCCCGGGAGAAGGAGCCACGGGCCGCCGCCCGCGTCACGACGCTTACCCCTTCACCAGCGCGCAGCCGCCCTCGGCCAGCGGGCGGAAGACGTCCTTGCCGGGGTTGACCGCCAGGACGTTGTAGAGGTCCCACTCGCCCTTGGATTGGGCCGGGGTCTTCACCTCGAACAGGTACATGTCGTGGATCTTGCGCCCGTCGGCGCGGATCGTGCCCTTGCCGAACAGCGGGTCGTCGGTCGGCATCTCCTTCATCTTGGCGACGACGGCCGCGCCGTCCTTGGCCGAATGGAGCGCCGCCACCGCCTTGAGGTAGTGCAGGAAGCCGCCGTAGACGCCGGCCTGGTAGGCGGTGGGCTTGCGGCCGCCGTCGAGCTTGGCGAAGCGCTCGGAGAAGGCGCGGGTCTGGTCGTTCAGGTCCCAGTAGAACGCCTCCGTCAGCGTCAGCCCCTGGGCGATCGTGGTCCCGAGCGCGTGGATGTCGGTCGAGGAGATCAGCAGGGCGGCCAGCGCCTGCCCGCTCTCGCGGATGCCGAATTCGTGCGCCTGCTTGATCGCGTTGGCGGCGTCGCCGCCGGCATTGGCGAGCCCGATCACCTTGGCGCCCGACCCCTGCGCCTGGATCAGGAAGGACGAGAAGTCGGCGGTCGGGAACGGGGTCTTGACGGTGCCGAGCACCGTGCCGCCGTTCTTGAGCACCACCGCGCGGGTGTCGCGCTCCAGCGCGAGGCCGAAGGCGTAGTCGGCGGCGAGGAAGAACCAGGTGTCGCCCCCGCGCTTCAGCATCGCCTTGCCGTTGCTGGTGGCGAGCGCCACCGTGTCGTAGGTCCAGTGCACGGTGTTCGGGGTGCATTGCGCGCCGGTGAGGTCCGGGGTGCCGCCGCCGGAATTCACGAAGACCTTGTTCCGCTCCTTCGTGATCGCGTTCACGGCGAGGGCCACCGAGGAGGTCGGCACGTCGAACACCGCGTCGACCCCGTCGCGGTCGTACCAGGCCCGCGTGAGCGCGGCGCCGATGTCCGGCTTGTTCTGGTGGTCGGCGGAGACGATCTCGACGGCAAGCCCGTGCTCGGCCGGCTTGAAATCCTCGAGCGCGAGGCGGGCGGCGATCACCGCGCCCTCGCCGGTGGAATCGGAATAGACCCCCGAGCGGTCGTTCAGCACGCCGATCTTGACGGTGGCGAGGTCCTTCGGGGCGGCCTTGTCCTGTGCGAGCGCGGCGTGCGCGCCGACGAGGCAGGCGGCCAAGGAGGCGGCCGCGGTGACGAGGTGTCGAATCATGGCGTCTCTCCCGGGACGCCGTCGGCGGCGTTCATCGCCGCTCGATCACCGCGTCCCGATCCCATTGAGCGTCAAAGGCCGCCGCCTGTCAGCATTGGGGCATGGCGGATCGGGCCGACTGTAACCCGCGGCCCGCGTCCGGGCGCCTCAACCGCTCGCCAGCCCCGGCACCGGGACGCCGAAGGCCTGCGCCAGCAGGACCGCGTTGAGGCCGAGCACGAGGCCCGCGCCGGCGGTCGCCGCGATCCGCGTCGCCCGCCCGTTGGCGAAGGCGCCCATCAGGTCCGGGCGGCGGGTGAACAGGACGAGGGCGATCATCGGCACCGGCAGCGCCAGCGACAGCACCACCTGGGAGAGCACCAGCGCGCGCGTCGGGTCGACGCCGATCCCGATCACCACGAAGGCCGGCAGCATGGTCGCCAGACGCCGCACGATCAGCGGCACGCGCCAGCCCAGGAAGCCCTGCATCACCATCTGCCCGGCCATCGTGCCGACCACGGAGGACGAGACGCCGGACGCGATCAGCGAGACCAGGAACGCCCCGGCCGCCGCGGGCCCCAGCAGCGGCGTCAGCGTCTTGTAGGCCTCCCCGATCTCGGCCACCTCGCTGTGGCCGAGGTGGAAGGCCGCCGCCGCCATGATGACCATGGCGATGTTGACCATCCCCGCGAGCGCCAAAGCCACTACCACCTCGCGGTTGGAATAGCGCAGCAGCAGGCGCCGGTCGGCGTCGTCGCGGACCCCGCCCCGGCCCTGCGTGAGCCCCGAATGCAGGAACAGCGCATGCGGCATCACGGTCGCGCCGATGATGCCGACCGCGATGGTCAGCGCCTCGGCGTCCGGGATCCGCGGCGTCGTCAGGCCCCTGGCGGCGTCGGCCCAGGCGATCGGCGCGACGAACAGCTCGACCGCGTAGCAGAGGCCGATGGTCGCCACCATCGCGCCGATGACGATCTCCATCCAGCGGAAGCCCCCGCGCTCCAGCAGCAGGATCGCGTAGGTGACGATCGCCGTGATCACCATGCCGGCAAACAGCGGCATGCCGGTGAGCAGGGACAGGCCGATCGCGCCGCCGAGGAACTCCGCGAGGTCGGTGGCCATCGCGGCGAGTTCGCTCACCGCCCACATCGCGAGCCGCACGGGCTTGCCGAACTCGTCGCGGCAGAGTTCGGCGAGGTTGCGGCCGGTGACGATGCCGAGCTTGGCCGAGAGCGCCTGGAACAGCATCGCCACGAGGTTGGCGGTCAGCACCACCCAGAGCAGGCCGTAGCCGTACTTGGCGCCGGCCTGGATGTTCGTCGCGAAGTTGCCGGGGTCCATGTAGGCGATCGACGCCATCACGGCGGGTCCCGTGAACAGCAGGAAACGCCCGGGCCCGACGGCCCGCCCGTCGAGCGCGTCGCGGATGCCCCGCTCCGTGCGGAGGGTCAGGGTTTCGCGCTGCGGCGCGATCCGGCGACCGGCCGGCGTCTCCGCGGTGGGTTGGTCCATGAACGTTGCCGCGATCCTGGCCCGGCCCCGTGCCGCGCCTCGTATAGCATGAGCTATAAAGATGCGCCCGGGCTCAAGGTCAAGGTGAATTCTTGACGGCCGCCGGGGCTCCCCTTCCGCGCCGCTTTTGCTAAACAGGAGGCCTGCGCCGCAGCCGCCCGGCTTTTCGGTGGATCGCAGGGTTCCAGCGCGAAGCCGCCGAGCATTTTGCGCGACCTGCTCAGGGGGAGAGAGCCGGCACCATGCAGGATCCACCACGATCCGAGCCCGCGCTCATCGACCCGGAGGTCCATGTCGAGAGCTTCCGGCAGGCCCGCGAGGCGCGGCGCTCCGAACTCGTCGAGGACTACGTGGAACTGATCGCCGACCTGATCGGCGACGGCGGCGAGGCGCGGCAGGTCGACATCGCCGCCCGCCTCGGCGTGGCGCAGCCGACGGTCGCCAAGATGCTGAAGCGGCTGGCCGAAGATGGCCTGGTGCAGCAGCGGCCCTATCGCGGGGTGTTCCTCACCGAGGCCGGGCGAGCCCTCGCGAGCCAGGCCAGGGAGCGCCACCGCATCGTCGAACGCTTCCTGTGCGTGCTCGGCGTCAGTCCCGAGACGGCGCGGCGCGACGCCGAGGGCATCGAGCACCATGTCAGCGGCGAGACCCTGGAGGCGTTCCGGCGGTTCTCCGAGGGCCTGTCCGACGCGTGACGGCCGCCGCCTTCGGCCTTGCGGACGAGCACGGCCGTCCGGACGAGCCGGGTCGCGGCACCCGAGGGCGCACTCACCCGAACAGGTCCACAATCGTGAAGCCGCGGGCCTCCAGGCGCTCGGCGAGCACCCGCCGGTGGCAGCGCTCGGGGTCGCGCTCGAAGCAGAGCAGGCAGGTCGGCGCGGCCTCGGCCATCCGGGCGAGTTCGTCGAGGGCGAGCCCGCCGTCGGCGGTGTCGAGCACCGCCTCGCAGTAGATCCTGCGCATCAGCGCCGCGTCGTGGCCGCGGGCGGCCTCGCGCCCGGCCTTCGGCGTGCCGAGGCCGCGCAGGTGGACGTAGGCGAGCCCCGCCTCCTCGATCCCGGCCTTGAGCGCGCCCTTCGAGAATCCGCGCTTGCGGGAGTTGGCCACCGCCCGCACGTCCGCGAGCAGGCCGCATCCGGCGTCCCGCAGCGCGCCGGTCAGGCGCTCCGGATCGAGGCCTTCATAGCCTATGGTGAACAGAACCTTGTCCAATCCGTACCCTCCGAAGAAGCGAGGCGGCAGCGTCACTTAACCGGGATCGCGCCCCCCGGAATCCGTGCGCTCCCCGCGGTCATGTGTCTCCGTCGACACGGGTTCCGGAATTCCGCCGCATTGACGGCAAAACTCTGTTAACCGCGCCGGGGCCATCGAATAGCTCTGTTGTAGCGCTTCACCAGATGGCGGGCCGGGCATCGATGTCGCTGAGGAATGCTCGTTCGGTGGATCGTGCCGTGAAGCCCGCCGGCCTGCGCACCCTGGGCAAGCGCGTCCTCGCGGCGACGCTCCTGGCGAGCCTCGCGGCCTGCGCGTCCAACAACGACTTCTACCCGACGAACGGCGACGCCAAGCCCCATCCGGGCGTCGCGCGCGCCAAGAGCCATCCGATCCAGGGGATCGACATCTCGAAGTGGCAGGGCAACGTCGACTGGGCCTCGGTCCGCGCCGCCGGCACCCAGTTCGCCTTCATCAAGGCGACGGAGGGCGGCGACCATGTCGACGACCGCTTCCGCGCCAACTGGGACGCGGCCGGCCAGGCGGGCGTGCCGCGCGGTGCCTACCACTTCGTGTTCTGGTGCCGCTCGGCCAAGGAGCAGATGGACTGGTTCAAGAAGAACGTCCCCAACGATCCGACCGCCCTGCCTCCGGTGCTGGACGTGGAGTGGAACGGCCATTCGCAGACCTGCCCGAAGAAGCTGCCCAAGGCGCAGGCCCTGGCGATGACGACCTACATGCTCGAGGAGATGGAGCGCTACACCGGCAAGCGGCCGATCATCTACACGGACATCACCTTCCACAAGGACGTCCTCGAGGGCGAGCTGCCGGATTATCCGCACTGGCTGCGCTCGACCGCGGCCGAGCCCGAGCAGCGCTTCGCCAACCGCAAGTGGATGCTGTGGCAGTTCACCTCCACGGGCCGGGTCCCGGGGGTGCGCGGCGACGTCGATCGCAACGCCTTCTACGGGACGCCCGCCGAATGGGCCTCCTTCCTCTCGACCGATTGCGACCCGCGCGA
>CAZZZJ010000033.1:0-1852 GCA_964658355.1 Beijerinckiaceae bacterium | reverse complement strand
TCCTGTAGGTTGTGACGATCCGTCTCCCATCGTCGAATCGCATGTCGGCCGCGCCCTCCTCCCTGTTCGACGACAATCGCCTGCTCAAGGCGCTGCGCGATTCCGACCGCGCGCTGCTGGCCCCCCACCTCGAACGCATCGCCTACGCCAAGGGCGACGTGATCTTCGCCGCGGGCACCGAGGTCGGGGCGATCACCTTTCCCTGCCGGCAGACGGTGGTGACCCTGCTGATCGCCATGCATGACGGACGCAGCGCCGAGACCGCCACGATCGGCTGCGAGGGTGCCGTCGGCGGCGTGGTGAGCGACGGCCGGGTTCCCGCCTCCACCAGCGCCGTCGTGCAGATCGCCGGATCGGCTCTGCGCCTGGACGCGGCGTGCCTGCAGCAGGCCAAGCGCCGTTCGCCGAGCCTGCGCTCGCTGTTCACCCGCTATTCGGATTGCCTGCTCGCGCAGGTGCTGCAGTCGGTGGCGTGCAACGCCCTGCATCCGATCGAGGCGCGATGCCTGCGCTGGCTGCTCACCCTTCAGGACCGGATCGACGACGCGGTCCTGCCCGTGACCCACGAGCAGCTCGCCGCGATGCTCGGGGTCCAGCGCACCTATCTCACCCGCATCCTCAGCACGCTGCAGGCGCAGGGCCTGCTCCTGGCCGGGCGCGGCCGCATCACCGTCCTCGACCGGGCCGCGATGGAGGAGGCCGCCTGCGAATGCCATGGTGCCGTCCGCCGCCACTACGAGACCGTCCTCGGCGCGGTCCACGCCGTCAATGGACCCTTGGAGGCGGCGCCCGACCTCGCCGAGAGCGGAGCAGGGCGGAATGCGGCGCGCTGAATCGCGCCCGATGCCACGCAGGCCGCGTGCGGGGGCCGTCGCCTCGGTGCGCGGATGGCTGCGGGCGCCGCGATGAGCGGCCCCTCCGCCCTTCCCGATCTCTCGGAGCGGGCCATGCCGCTCCCCGATCTCGGAGCGCCGTCGGAGTTCGAGTTCGACGACATCGTGCTGCTCGCGTGCGAACTCCTCGGTGCGCCGGCCTCGCTCCTCGGCCTCGTCGACGGCGAGGGTCTGCACGTGGTGGCGCGGATCGGGATCGCCGCTTCCGGCGACCGGTTTGTGGAGCGGCTGCTCAAGCAGGGCGGGCTCCGGCACGGAGAGTCGGGCCAAGGGGAGTCGGGCCGAGGGGCGATCCGGCAGGACGACCTCTGCGTCCTCTCCGACCTCGGTGCGACGCCGGACGGTGCCGGACCGCCCCCGTTCCGCTTCCTCGCGGCGCTCCGCCTCCGTTCGCGCGAGGGCGCCCGGCTCGGGACGCTCTGCGTGCTGGATACCGTCCCGCGCGCCGGCCTCACGCCCGGACAGACTCTGGGCCTGCGCGCGCTCGGGCGCCGCGCGGTCGGCCTCCTGGAGAGCCGCGCGGCCCTCGACCGCCGGGAGGCGCGCCTCGCCCGGCAGCGCCAGGCCCTCGCGGCGCGCGCCACCACCACCGTCCGCCTCGGCGAGAGCGCGCTGTTGATGCGGCTGGCGATCGAGGCGACCGGAATCGGGATCTGGGACTACGATCCGGTCGCCGACCGGCTCGATTGCGACGAGGCCGCCCGGACGCTGCTCGGACTCGGCGCGGCCCGGCCGGCAAGCCTCGCGCGGAGCTTCCTGCGCGCGCTCCATGCGGACGACCGGGCGCGGGCCGCCGCCGACCTGCGCGCCGCCCTCGCCCCGGATGGCGACGGCGGGTTCGCCGGCGACTACCGGCTGGCGCGGCCGGACGATGCGGCCCGCTGGGTCGCGATCTGCGGCCGTGCGGTGCTTGCGGGCGGGCGGGCGAACCGGATCGTCGGAAGCGTCCGGGACGTCAC
>CAZZZJ010000032.1:8992-15151 GCA_964658355.1 Beijerinckiaceae bacterium | reverse complement strand
TCGGCTCGAGCGGCGTCGAGGTGCTGATCCCCGACGTGTTCGTGCGCGCGGCCCCCGACGGCTCCTGGTTGGTGGAGCTCAACGGAGAGTCGCTGCCGCGGGTGCTGGTCAACCAGAGCTACTATGCCCGCGTGGTGCGCGGCGCGAAGGCTGACGGGGACAAGGCCTTCCTCTCTGAAGCCCTGCAGACCGCGAACTGGCTCACCCGGAGCCTGGAGCAACGGGCCCGCACCATCCTCAAGGTCGCCACCGAGATCGTGCGCCAGCAGGACGGGTTCTTCGTCCATGGCGTCACGCACCTGCGCCCGCTGAACCTCAAGACGGTGGCCGAGGCGATCGGCATGCACGAATCCACCGTCTCGCGCGTCACCTCCAACAAGGCGATCGGCACCAGCCGCGGCACCCTGGAGATGAAATACTTCTTCACCGCAGCGATCCCCGGTGCGGCCGGCGCGGCCTCCCATTCCTCGGAGGCCGTGCGCCACCGCATCAAGCAACTCGTCGACAGCGAGACCCCCGACGACGTGCTCTCGGACGACGCGCTGGTGCAGAAACTGCGCAACGAGGGCGTCGACATCGCCCGCCGCACGGTGGCGAAGTACCGGGAAAGCTTGCGGATCCCGTCCTCGATCGAGCGGCGGCGGGAGCGCTATGCGCAAGGGGGGATGCAGCCCGGGGTGGCGATGGCGCGGTGAGCCGTTGCGCGTTCCTGCCATCCGGATCGGCCGCATGGCTTCGCACGCGTGACGACGCCTTCGCAGAGCGCTCGCGCAGCCACGAAAAGTCCGGCTGCCTCGCCCGGCGCGCCCGTCGTTCGCGTGGGTCCCCGACCCGGCGACCGCACGGAGACCTGAGGCGGCGACCGGGAACAGCCCCGGACTTGTTTAGTTGTGCGCAAGCAAGTTCAGGAGACGTTGCATGCTCGCAGCCCCAGTCCGATTCAGCCCCGACGTCGAGGACGTGCAAGCCGACGAGGGACAGACCGTCGCGAAGCTGAACGAGGCCTTCGATACCATCCTGACGAGGGTCGCCGGCGATTCGGGGCATGCCGTCCGATCGGTGCACGCCAAATCGCACGGCATCCTCGAAGGCGTGCTCAGGATCGATGCGAACCTTCCCCCGGAGCTGGCGCAGGGCCTGTTCGCCACACCCGGCGCGCACAAGGTCTACATGCGGCTGTCGACGAACGCGGGCGACATCCTGCCCGATGCGGTCTCCCTGCCGCGCGGCCTCGCCCTGAAAGTGCTCGACGTGGCCGGCGAGCGCCTGCCCGACGCCGAGGGGACGACCCAGAACTTCATCATGGTCAACGGCAAGGTCTTTCAGGCGCCGAACGCCAAGAAGTTCCTGGGCAGCCTCAAGTTGCTCGCCGGGACCACCGACCGCGCCGAGGGGTTGAAGGTCGCGGCCTCCTCGGTGCTGCGCAGCGTCAACCAGGCCCTTCACGCCGTCGGCATCGACAGCCCGACCATCGGCGCGCTGGGCGGGGCGCCGAACGTCGATCCGTTGGGCGAGACCTACTACAGCGTCACCCCGTTCCGGTACGGCGACCACATCGCGAAGTTCTCGGTGGCCCCCGTCGCCCCGGCGCTGACCGCGTTGACCGGCAACGAGATCGACGCCTCGGGACGACCGAACGCAATCCGCGAGACGGTGCGATCCGAGATGGAGGGCATCGAGGGACTGTGGGAGTTCCGTGTGCAGCTGTGCCGCGACCTCGAACGCCAGCCCGTGGAGGACCCGACCGTGGAGTGGAACGAGGAGGAGGCTCCGTTCCAGCGCGTCGGCACGATCACCGCTCACCCCCAGGACACCTGGGACGAGGGCCGGGTGCGGGCGGTCGACGAGGGGATGCGCTTCAGCGTCTGGACCGGGCTCGCCGCGCACCGGCCGCTCGGCAACATCAACCGGGCGCGCAATGCGCCTTACAGGCACTCGGCCGACTTCCGCGAGCGCTTCAACGGTTGCCCCATCCACGAGCCGGCAGGCAGCAAGCAAGCAGGCGAATGACCCGCCGGCATTGCCGGGCACACTCCGGCGGCGCGGCATTCGAAGCCGCGGCTTCGAGGGCGAGTCGCGGACGTGACCGACATCGGAAGCCCGGGGGCCTCCGTTGACTTCCCCCGTGGCGGCTTCTCTACTCGGTCCCCCGCAACGCCGGCGGGTCGGCGTTCCGCCGAAATCTCGTGGGCCCCGGCCCGCGGGCAAGAGACCAGGGTCAACCGCATCGGAGGATACATGGGGTCATTGCGCGTCACGGGCCACGGCCTGGACCTCGGCGAAGCCCTCAGGGGCAGAGTCGACGAGCGGATGGCGGCGACCCTTTCGAAATATCTCGACGGGCACATGAACGAGAGCAGCACCGGCCACGTCACGCTCCGGCGCGACGGCACCGCCTACCGCACCGATTGCGTGCTGCACCTCGTCTCGGGGCTGACCATCGAGGCCTCGTCCACCGCGCACGACGCACGCTCCAGCTTCGAGCAGACCGCCGACCGGCTGGAGAAGCGCCTGCGCCGCTACAAGCACCGGCTCAAGGAGCACGCCACGGGGCCGAACGGCGCCGCGGTCGAGGCGGCCTATGCGGTCTTCGCCGCCCCCGAGGAGGACGAAGACGAGCCCGACGACGGTGCGCACCATCCGCCGATCGTCGCCGAGAGCACAAAGACCCTGAAGCGCCACTCGGTGAGCGAGGCGGTAACCGCCCTCGACCTCACAGGAGCCCCGGTGATCGTCTTCGTGCATGCTGGCACCGGCCGCATCAACGTCGTATACCGGCGCAGCGACGGTGCGATCGGCTGGGTCGATCCGCCGACCGCTGCGCCTTGAGCCGACGGAGCCGGAACCGGCACGCCGGGGCGGGGATTGATCTTCCGGGGATGTGCCGCACGAACAGTCCGGCACATCCCCTCCTCATGGGGACTTGGCCCCCGCGACCTTTGATCGGACGGGCGGTCCTTCGATGCCGATGCTGGAATTCCTCGATCCGGATTCCGTGGTGCCCTCGCTCCGCGCCCGGGCTAAGAAGCAGGTGCTGCAGGATCTGAGCGCCCAGGCCGTCAGGCGCCTTCCCGCACTCGATGCCCGCGACGTCTACGAGACGCTGCTCCAGCGCGAGCGCCTCGGCTCCACCGGCATCGGCGACGGCGTCGCGATCCCGCACGGCAAGCTGCCCGGCCTCGACCGGCTGTTCGGCCTCGTAGCCCGCCTCGACCGTCCAGTGGATTTCGAATCCCTCGACGGGCGCCCGGTGGATTTCGCCTTCCTGCTCCTCGCCCCCGAGGGGGCTGGGGCCGATCATCTCAAGGCGCTGGCCCAGGTCGCCCGCATCCTGCGCGAACCGGGGATCCTCGACCGGATCCGGGCGGCGCGCGACGCGCACGCCCTCTACGCGCTGCTCACCCACACCTCCGCCTCGCAGGCGGCATGAACGGGCCCCGATCTCTGCAGCGCAGTCTCTTGGTGGCGCTCTTCTCCGTGCCGCTCGCGGCCGAGGCGCAACAAGGCGCGGCCGACGGCACTTGCGCCCGCGACGTGCTCGTCGCCCAGTCGATGCAGCGGCAGGCGATCGACCAGCTCGAACAGGCCGATGGCGACAACGCCAAGAATTGTCGGATCTGGCGCCGCCACGTCGATACCATGCGTCGGGTGGCCGGCGTCTATGGCCGCTGCCTCTCGGGCTCCGAGCGCGGCGCACGCCTCACCCAGGTCCAGGATTCGGAGAAGGAATTCTCCGGTGCGATCAAGGCGCATTGCCGGGGGCAGTAGTACGACGGAGCGGTAAGCCCGACCCGCGAGACACGGGTCGGCGGCTCGGCCCTGCCGCCCATCGCTCCAGCCGGTCTCGACCTCTCGCCTTCCCTCGCCTCGCGACGGCACCGCGCCCTCCCCGCGGCGACAGGTCTTCGGCTTGTCCCAGCGAATTGCCCGATACCCGCCGCTGTCGGATACGCTCGATCCGGGAGGGAACGGACGCGCACGTTCGACGAGCTCGCCGGATCGACACATCCGAAATATTTTTCAAGCAAGCGCAGCAATATCCGCGGACCCTGAGCCGTCTTTAGTCGGCGTCCAGACGTTTTCGCACCATCAGAAACGGAACGCTTGTGGCCACGAAGGGATTGAGCAGCACCAACACCAGAGGAAACTGCCTTGCAACGCTATCTGACTGCCATCGCGCTCGTCACCCTGCTCGGTACGGGCACCGTGTCCGCACAAACGACGACGACGGGCTCGCCCGCGCCGGACGCCAAGTCCAGCGAGAAGTCGGGTGGCCAGGAAGCCGTCACGCGTCCCAACACCGACAGGCCGGACGTCACCAAGCCCGGCACCGCCGTTGCGGCCTCACACGCCAAGCTGGAAGAGGGCGCGAACAGCTTCACGGAAGCGCAGACGCATAAGCGTCTCGAGGATGCCGGCTACAAGGACGTTCGCGGCCTGAAGAAGGACGACAAGGGCATCTGGCGCGCCGAAGCGATGCTGAACGGCAAGCCGGTCAAGGTCGGCGTCGACTTCAAGGGCAACGTCGCGGCGCAGTGACCGCCCAAGGCGGGCGACCTCGACGCGTCGGGGACGCCCCCGGGACTTCCAGCAAGACATTCAGGATTTGATCATGGCACAGCAGACCATCACGGCGCTCTACGACGATTACGACTCGGCTAGCACGGCGGTGTCCCGACTGGAGGCGGCCGGAATCGCGCATGGCGACATCAGTGTCGTGAGCAACAACGAAGGTGACCGGCATGCGGGCCGGGTCGGGACCGGCGATCATGCCGCGACCGCCCACAAGGCCGAGACCGGCGCGGGCACGGGCGCGTCTCTCGGGACGGTCGTCGGCGGCGCGACCGGCCTCCTCACCGGGCTCGGTCTGCTGGCCATCCCGGGCGTCGGACCTGTGGTCGCCGCGGGCTGGCTGGTGGCGACGTTGACGGGCGCCGGCATCGGCGCGGCCGCGGGCGGTCTCGTCGGCGCACTGACGGGAGCTGGGATCAGCGAGAACGACGCCCACACCTACACCGAGGGTGTGCGCCGCGGCGGGACGCTGGTGACGGTGCGGGCGGGCGAGAACCACGCCGCAACGGTGATGAACATCCTCGAGGAGCACGGCTCGGTCGATGTCGGCGCACGCTCCGACAGCTGGCGCTCCGAAGGCTGGACCGGCCCGGCCCTGACGGCGACGGATCCCAACAGCCCGACGCCGAGCGTCGGCGCGCCTTCGAGCGCTGCCGGGCGTCCGGGCATCCGCGTCTATCCCGCCAAGCCGCTCTGACCCACGCGCCGCTCGAGCCGACAAGCCATGTCGGCCACGGCTTCACAACCTCAGCCCTGCAGCGCCCTGGCGCTCAGGGCTGATTCACGTCGTGGATCGGCAGCGTGGTCGATCGGCACGGCCTGCTCACGGCAGGTCCCGCAGCAGCGGCTCGGCCACCATGCGCACCGGCGCCTTCACCGGTTTGCCGCGGCCGATCAGGATCGCGACGCGCGAGCGTTCCGGATCGGTCTCGAACCGGGTGCGGACCCAGGCCACCAGGAACTTCAGGTATTCCGACGCCAGCAGTTTTGTCGCCGAGGGGCTGTGCCACCAGTCGGCC
Organism: Beijerinckiaceae bacterium; assembly: GCA_964658355.1. Taxonomy (GTDB): domain Bacteria; phylum Pseudomonadota; class Alphaproteobacteria; order Rhizobiales; family Beijerinckiaceae; genus Methylobacterium. Next base: position 9,560 of record CAZZZJ010000032.1, on the reverse strand, counting down.
GGATCGAACCCTTCGGCGATCACCGGATGCGGCACGATCCGGTCGGCGCCCTGAAGCGCGTGATCGAGTTCGATCAGGGTGCGCGGCATGTGGTAGTTCGAGGTCACCACCGCGACCGTGCTGAAGCGGTTGTGGCGCATCCAGCGCCGCGTTTCGATGGCGTTTCCGATGGTGTTGCGCGCCCGATAGTCGAGGTCGACGCAGCAATCGATCCAGTGGCGTTGCGTCGGGTTGAGTCGGGCGATCTCGTCGCGGCTGGTGCGCTCGTTGACCCCGGTGATCAGCAAGCGCCGGCCGTAGCCCCCGGCCAACAGGTCGATCGCATCGCCGATGCGCTGCGCGCCGCCGGTCAACGCGACGATCCCGTCGGCACGGCCCTGCGGCACCCGCTCGCTGCGATCGAGCGCGGCGACGAAGACGAGGAAACCGGAGAGCAACGCCAGCACGCCGAAGCCGCCGAGGCCGAGAACCGTCAGCGCCGCAGGGCCGATGGTCCGCGCGGCGGATTCCGGACGGGATGCCGGAATCGCCCTCGGGCGGAGATCCCAGGTCCAGCCGGTGAGCTCGG
>CAZZZJ010000032.1:0-8892 GCA_964658355.1 Beijerinckiaceae bacterium | reverse complement strand
GAGGCGATGACGCCGATCGCCATCACGCTGGCATAGCCGCGCCAGCCGATGTGGAAGGCGCCGAACAGCGCCTCGACCTCGTCGCCGGCCGGCCCCGAGCGCCAGTTGCGCGCCAGCAGCCCGGCGAGGGCGAAGGCGGCCAGCGCCGCGACAGAGCCGATGATGCCGCCGCGAAGACCGAGGCCGAAGAAGCGGCGCTGGAAGGCGCGGGCGATGAAGTCGTCGTCGGCCCCGACGAAGTGGAGCACCTCGACCACCTCGCGGTTGCCCGCCATGGCGCCGCGGGTGGCGAACGCCACCGCGAGGCCGGTGGCGACCAGCACCAGCGCGACGATGCCGATTCCGATGCCGACGAAGGTGTTGGCCGCGGTCGAAAGCCGCTGCAACCACAACGCGTGGTCGTCGAGGCTGGCCACGCCCGGCATCGCCTCGGTCAGGCCGCTGCGCAGATGCTTCAGGTCGGGCGCCTGATCGCCGAGCTTCAGGGTGATGAGGCGCGGCACCGGCAGGTCCGAGAGGTCGAGGCCGCTGCCGAGCCAGGGTTCGAGCAGGCGCTCGGCCTCGGCTTTGGAGAAGACCCGCGTCGCCGCGATGCCCGGCTCGGCCTTGGCGATGGCATCGGCCTTGGCGATGTCGGCGTCGAGATCGCGGCCGGGGGCCGGGCGCACCTGGATCGTCACCTCCTGCGCCACCGTGCCCTGCCACTGGCCGGCGCTCGACGCGACGATCTCGGCCGCGCCGGCGCAGAGTCCCGCCAGGAAGGTGAGGATGGCGATGACCGCGGCAAGCGAGCGGCTCGCGGCGGAATCGGTCGGCACCAGGGGCGCGTTGCGTCGAAGGGTCGGCGGAAGCGCCGGCTCGGCGGCCGGCTTGGCCGCGGCCGAGCCGCTGATCCTGGAGCGTTCGCGGGTCGCGTCCATCAGCCTTCGATCCGCAGCCGGCCGTCGCCGATCACCATGCGGCGCGCATCGACCGAATCCATGATCCCGAAATCGTGGGTGGCGATGATCACCGAGGTGCCGAGCTTGTTCAGTTCGAGGAAGAGCCGCAGCAGGCGCCGCCCGAGGCTCGGGTCGACGTTGCCCGTGGGCTCGTCGGCGAGCAGCAGGTCGGGCCGGGCGATGAGCGCGCGGGCGATGGCCGCGCGCTGTTTCTCGCCGCCCGACAGGAGCGGCGGCAGCACGTGCATGCGCTCGCCGAGACCCACCCAGCGCAACAGTTCGACGACCTCCGCCCGGTAGCTGGTCTCGGCCCGGCCCTGGACGCGCAGCGGCAGGGCGACGTTCTCATAGGTGGTGAGATGGTCGAGCAGGCGGAAGTCCTGGAACACCACGCCCATGCGCCGGCGCAGGCCGGTGAGGGAAGCGCTGGAGATGCCGCTGACCTCGTTGCCGAACACCGAGACCAGCCCGCGGGTCGGGCGCACCGAGAGCAGGATCAACCGCAGCAGCGTCGTCTTGCCGGCCCCCGACGGGCCGGTCAGGAACTGGAACGAGTGCGGCTGGATGCGGAAGCTCACGTCGGACAGCACCTCCGGCCCGAGTCCGTAGCGCATGCCGACGTTCTCGAACTGGACCACAGGCCCCTCCGCCCCGGAAAGCAGGCTTTTCGTCGTCGTGGTTTCGCGCAAGGGCTCCGTTCGCTCCCGTTCCAACCCGTCCGCACCGGGATGACCGCCGCGCATGGCCATTTCAAGCCGGGCCTCGGCAGTTTCACGGGAGCTTAACCCTAACCGACGAGGATCGCCCAAGGGTTTTCGCCCCAGGTCCCGCCTCGGCGGCGTCCGTCAACGAGCGTGCCGCGTATGCTGATCGTCTGCCCGACCTGCGCCAGCGAGTACCGGATCGACACGGCCCGTGTCGGGACCGAAGGGCGCTCGGTGCGCTGCGCCGCCTGCCGCGAGACGTGGTTCGTGTCGCCGGCGGAAGTCGTCGCCGCCCACGAGGCCGAGTTGCAGGCGGCAACCGCCGCCGCCGACGAAGCGGTCTCCGAAGATGCCTGGGCCGAGGCCTCGGCCGCGGTGCGCAGCGCGGCGCCCCCTGAGACGATCGACAACGTTCCCGATGCCCCGCGCCGCGCGAAGGCGGGGAAACCCAAGCCTGGCTACAAGCCGCTCGGCAAGACCACGAACAAGGGTGGGGTCGCCGCACTGTCGCCGGCGCTGGCCGCCGGCCTCGTGGTCCTGGCCGCGATCCCGCTCGCCTGCCTCGCCCGCGTTCCGGTTGTGCAGGCCCTGCCGCAGGCAGCCGGGCTCTTCGCGCGCATCGGCCTGCCGGTGAATCTCCGCGGCCTGGAGATCCGGGACGTCGTCGCCTTCCGCAACCCGGCCGAGGGCGACAAGCCCGCCGAACTGGTGGTCGAGGGCGACCTCGTCGGCATCGCCCGGGACGGCATGCCGATTCCGCCGATCAGCGTGACGATGCGCGACGCCGCAGCGCGCATCGTGAAGACCTACTCCATCGCCGCGCCGCGCAGCCGCTTGGCGCAGGGCGAGACCGCGCGGTTTGCCGCCCGGTTCTCCGATCCGCCGGATCAGGGACGCGGGGTCGAGGTCCGCTTCTTGGACGCGGCGAAGGCGGAGAAGTCAGAGGACGCGGCACAGTGACGGATTTTCCGGTGCGGGACCGTGGCCGGACCGCGCCGGAATAGGGTATGGAGTGGCATGACCACGCCCTCCCGACGCGTCCGCGTCCTGTTCGACGAAGCCACCATCGCGACGCGCAACGAGGCGTTGGCGCGCGAGATCAAGGCGGCCGCACCGCAGAACCTGCTCGTCGTGGCGGTGCTGAAGGGCAGCTTCATGTTCGCCGCCGACCTGCTGCGGGCGCTGCACCGAGTCGGGCTGTCGCCGCAGGTCGAGTTCGTCCACCTGTCGAGCTACCGCACCGGCACGGTCTCCACCGGCCAGGTCGAGATCCTGCGTGACGTCCAGAGCGAGGTGCGCGGCCGTGACGTACTGCTGGTGGACGACATCCTGGAATCCGGCCGCACCGTCGTCTTCGCCAAGGACCTGCTGATGGCGCGGGGCGCCACCCGCGTCCTCACCGCCGTGCTGCTCGAGAAGCCGGGCAAGCGCGCCGTGACGATCGACGCCGACTTCGTCGGCTTCACCTGCCCGGACGCCTTCGTCGTCGGCTACGGCATGGATGCCGCCCACGCCTTCCGCCAGCTCCCCTTCGTCGGCGTCGTCGATTACGACAGCCCAGATCCGGACCTTTTTGGCGGCGCCTGAGCAGCGATTTGGGACGCGGCATTTTAGCAACCCGAGCGTCGTTCGCGGCTTTGCGGCCTGAAATGCCTTGACAGAGCGGCTATTGTTTAGACGTTCTCGGGAGATGACTGGGCCGGACGGCCTTCCTTCGACGGATCGAATACAAGCGACATGGCGCGCATCCTTCTGGTGGATGACGAAGAGACGGTCCGCGGCTTCCTCAAGCGAGGCCTGGAGATCGACGGTCATGCCGTGGTCACGGCGATCGACGGCAGCGACGGCCTCGACCGGCTGAACGAATCCGACGGCGGCTTCGACCTGATGCTCACCGACATCCGGATGCCGCTGATGGACGGCATCGCGCTCGCGCTCGCGGCCAAGCGCGACTTCCCCGACCTGACCATCCTGCTGATGACAGGCTTCGCCGACCAGCGCGAACGCGCCCGGGGTCTGGACGCGATCGTCACCGACGTGCTGACCAAGCCGTTCTCGCTCGCCGATCTCCGCGCCACCGTGAGCCGGGCGCTCGCCGCCTGAGCGGCGGCCAGCCAAGCATTCCCGCGATCCCACCTCCGTCATTCCGGGGCGCCGCAGGCGAGCCAGGAATGACGGAGCGCGTCGAGGAGCCGCCGGCCAAACTCCCTCACACCACCAGGTTCACGATCCGCCCGGGCACGACGATCACCTTGCGGGGCGTCCGGCCTTCCAGAGCCCGCTGGACCGCCTCGTCGGCGAGCACCAGGGTCTCGACCGCCGCCGCGTCGGCGTCGCGCGGAACGGTGACGTCGCCGCGCTTCTTGCCGTTGACCTGGACCGGAAGGGTCACCGAATCCTCGACCAGGAGTGCCGGATCGAAATCGGGCCACGGCGCCTGTGCGACGAGCCCGTTGCGGCCGAGCGCTTCCCAGCAGCTTTCGGCCAAGTGCGGCATCATCGGTGCGATCAGCTGAACCAGGATGCCGGCGGCCTCCCCGCCAGCGACCGCCGAAGCGTCGGCGCGGAACCCCTCTTCGAGGGCGTTGGCGAGGGTGTAGACGTGGGCGACGCAGCGGTTGAAGCGCAGGCGCTCCACATCCTCACCGTAGGCGGCGAGCGCCTTGTGGGCCGCCTTGCGCAAGGCGGCATCGCCGCGCCCCGATCCGGTGGACGAGACGGCGGCGTTCACCAACCGCCAGACCCGCTGCACGAAGCGGGCGGCGCCCTGTACGCCCTCCTCCGTCCAGATCACGTCGCGCTCGGGGGGCGAATCCGAGAGCATGAACCACCGCGCGGTGTCGGCACCGAAGGAGGCGATGATGTCGTCGGGATCGACGACGTTCTTCTTCGACTTCGACATCTTCTCGATCGGGCCGATCGCGATGCTGTCGGCGGTTTTCACGTGGAACCCGCGGCGCTCGCCGGCCTCCGTCGAGAATCGAACCTCGGCCGGCGGCACCCAGGCGCCGGCTTCGTCCTTGTAGGTCTCGTGAACCACCATGCCCTGCGTGAACAGGCCGGCGAACGGCTCTGAGACGCCGGACCAGCCGGTGGCCTGCATCGCCCGCATGAAGAAGCGGGCATAGAGCAGGTGCAGGATCGCGTGCTCGATGCCGCCGATATACTGGTCGACGGCAAGCCAGCGGTTCACCGCCGTGGGATCGGTCGGTCGGTCGGTCAGCCACGGCGCCGTGAAGCGGGCGTAGTACCAGGACGAATCGACGAAGGTGTCCATCGTATCGGTCTCGCGCCGCGCCGCCGCGCCGCAGGACGGACACGGCACGTTGCGCCACGCGTGATCGCGCGCCAACGGGTTGCCCGGCTGGTCGAACGAGACCGCCTCGGGCAGCGTCACCGGCAGGTCCGCGACCGGCACGGGCACCGGACCGCAGGCGTCGCAATGGATGATCGGGATCGGGCAGCCCCAGTAGCGCTGGCGCGAGACGCCCCAGTCGCGCAGGCGGAACTGCACCTTGCGAGCGGCGACCGGTCGGCCGGAAAGACTCTCCGACCCCAAGCGGTTCGCCACCGCCTCGAACGCTTCGGCCGTCGTCATGCCGTCGAGGAACGATGAGTTGATCATTCGCCCGTCGCCGACATAGGCGGTGTCGGTGATCACGCAGGCGTCTCGATCCTGATCCTCGGGGCAGACCACGGGCGTGTTGCCCAACCCGTACGTGTTCGCGAAATCGAGGTCGCGCTGGTCGTGCGCCGGGCAGCCGAAGACCGCGCCGGTGCCGTACTCCATCAGCACGAAGTTCGCGACGTAGACCGGCAGCGTCCAGGACGGGTCGAGCGGGTGGCGCACCTTCAGCCCGGTGTCGTAGCCGAGCTTCTCCGCCGTATCGATCGCAGCCTGCGCCGTGCCCATGCGCCGGCATTCCGCGATGAAGTCCTGCATCGGCGGATCGGCGGGCGCGAGCGCCGCGGCGAGGGGATGGTCCGCGGCGACAGCCAGGAATCTCGCGCCGAACAAGGTGTCGGGGCGGGTCGTATAGACCTCGACCGTGTCGCCGACGCCGGCCACCGTCCGGTCGAGCGCGAACCGGACCTGCAGCCCCTGCGAGCGGCCGATCCAATTCTTCTGCATCAGCCGGACCTTTTCCGGCCAGCGCTCCAGACCGTCCAGCGCGTCGTAGAGATCCTGCGCGAAGTCGGTGATCTTGAAGAACCACTGCGTCAGCTCGCGCTGCTCGACCAGCGCGCCGGAACGCCAGCCGCGCCCGTCGATCACCTGCTCGTTGGCGAGCACGGTGTGGTCGACCGGGTCCCAGTTGACCTTGGCGGTGCGGCGCGTGACCAGCCCCTTGCCGAGGAAGTCGAGGAACATGCGCTGCTGGTGCTTGTAGTAGTCCGGATCGCAGGTCGCGATCTCACGGCTCCAGTCCAGCGACAGCCCCATGGACTGCAACTGCCCGCGCATCGTCGCGATGTTGGCGTAGGTCCAGTCGCGCGGGTTGGTCTTCCGCTCGATCGCCGCGTTCTCAGCCGGAAGCCCGAAGGCGTCCCAGCCCATCGGGTGCAGCACCGAGAACCCCTTGGCCCGTTTGTAGCGCGCCACCACGTCGCCCATCGCGTAGTTGCGCACGTGGCCCATGTGGATGCGCCCCGACGGATAGGGGAACATCTCCAGCACGTAGTATTTCGGGCGGGTATCCGCGTTGTCGGTCTCGAACAAGCGCGCCTTCGCCCAGGCTTCCTGCCAGCGCGGCTCGGAATCCTTCGCGTTGTAGCGCTCGAGGGTCTGGTGGCTGGGCGGGTTCGTCATGGCGTCGTGGGAAACCGGGATCAGGCGGGGCGGACCGGGGAAGCGGCGGCGTTAGCACATTCCCGCCGCGCTCGGCCAACGGATCTGCCGGCGCTCTGTCGCGGCAGGAGACGGATCCTCCCGCAAGCCTTATCCAGGACGCGCGTCGGCTTTGCGCTCCGGGGGCGAGGTGGGCCATAGCGTCGGCGGATCGAGATCGGCTTTCGCCACCACTGCGATATGCCGGAAGCGCGAATCCGTCGGCAGCACAAGATCGCCGTCACCGGCGCGGTGCCGCTGGAAAGTGGGCCGGCCCGGACCACTTCTCAACCCGCGACCGCCGCGGCAGCACCCGAAGGACCTCGATGACCGACACGCCGATCGAACCGCCGCCCTCGGACAGGCCCCGCGTCGGCGAAATGGACGTGGCCGCCGGGCTCGCCGAAGTGCGTGCCGGCATCGTCCGTGCGGCCGAGGATTGCGAGCGTGATCCGGCCACCGTCCATCTCATCGCCGTCTCCAAGACCGTCCCGGCGGAGACCATCCTGCCGGCTCTGGAGGTCGGCCAGCGCCTGTTCGGCGAGAACTACGTGCAGGAATCGAAGGCCAAGTGGCCCGCCCTCAAGGCACGCTACCCGGATGTGGAGCTCCACCTCGTCGGGCCGCTGCAATCGAACAAGGCGCGTGAAGCGGTGGAGCTGTTCGACGTGATCCATTCCCTGGATCGCCTGTCCCTGGCCGCCGCGCTCGCCAAGGAGATCGCCCGCACGGGGCGCGCGCCCAAGCTGCTGATCCAGGTCAACACGGGAGACGAGCCGCAGAAGGGCGGCGTCTCTCCAAACGCCCTCGACGTGCTTCTGGCCGAATGCGTCGGCACCCATGGGCTGGCGATCCAGGGCCTGATGTGCGTGCCGCCGGCCGAGGATCCGCCCTCCGCCCATTTCGCCCTGCTCGGCACGCTCGCCCGCCGGCACAACCTGCCGATCCTGTCGATGGGCATGAGCGCCGATTACGGCGCCGCGATTCAGATGGGCGCGACCCACGTCCGCGTCGGGACCGCGATCTTCGGGGCGCGGATGCGCAAGCCCTGATCCGCGGACGACGGCTCACAATTCCGGCGCTTTCGCCGGAGATGACAGCGCACGCGAATCCGGAGCCGTCATGTCAGCGACCGATCGAGGCGTGGTCCCAAAGCCGCTCCAGAAAAGTCAGATGGAGTCCTATCTCCACGTCCTGCATGCCTTGATGCTGCGGGACATGCGCACCCGCTTCGGCGGCTCGCATTGGGGCTACATGATTGTGGTGCTGTGGCCGGTCGCGCACGTCTTCATGCTCGTGTTGATCTATGTTTTCCGGAAAGTGCCCGCCCCGATCGGAGACAGCCGCGCCCTGTTCTTCGCGAGCGGCGCGGTGCCGGCCCTGGTCTTCCAGTACGTCTCGCGCGAGGTCATGAAGGCGGTCGCGGCGAACCGCCCGCTGACCTATTATCCGCAGGTCAAGCTGTTCGACGTCATCTTCTCTCGGATCCTCGTCGAGATCGTGACCGGTTTCCTGGGGTTGCTCACGGTGTCCGGAATCCTGGTAGCGGCGGGCGTCGACCCGATCCCCGTCGATCCCTTCACGTCGATGTGCGGCTATCTCGCCGCCATCCTGCTCGGGATCGGCTTCGGCACGATCAACGTCAGCATCTGCGCGTTTTTTCCGGCCTGGATGATGGGCAGCATCCTGTTCACGATCGTCATCTACATCACCAGCGGTGTGATGTTCCTGCCGAATTTTCTGCCCGATCAGATTTACGATATCCTCAAGTACAACCCAGTCGTGGGTATCATCGAATGGGTGAGGCTGGGATACTATCCAGACCTTCCGGTCACGATCGATTACATGTACATCCTCCTATTCGCCCTGTCCTGCTTGACGATCGGACTTCTGCTGGAAAAGCACGTCGTCAGGAAAATCTCGTAGGTTTTCCGCATTCTTTGGGTCTTTCGAAACTGCGCGAAGCGGTTCCCGTCGGGACGTTCGGTAAGTCGCGAACCTGATGGCGACCGATACGGATTCTCGGTGATCCCGGCCGCGGGTCGAGGCCACGGACGTCCGGCGGACGAAAGCCGTGGCGTCGGCAGGCGCCAATCAGGCGGCCTCGGCGGGGTCCGGCATCAGATCCTTCCGGACCATGTCCGTCTGATCGGCAATGGCTGGGACGTCGATCGAGGGTTGATAACGTTCCGCGGGTTCGCAGGCGATCAGGACCACGACGCAGCTCGCTCGGACTTGCAGGGATCCGCACACGAAGCCGGCACGGCGTAGCGCCAAAGGCTCGATGCGAAGGAACGAAGGAACCGATTGCCGAAGCGCGTTCGCCGTGAACCCACGCAGGGCGTGGGCCATCCAGATACGTCAACGATCGCGAGAAAGGACTTGGTGGGGGAAGTAGGACTCGAACCTACGAAGCTTA
>CAZZZJ010000031.1:11732-15274 GCA_964658355.1 Beijerinckiaceae bacterium | reverse complement strand
AGACGCCGAAGCACAGGATGTTCGATTGCCCCGCCGTCGGGTCGAAGCTCAGGCCAGGCGCGTCCGCGATCACGTCGTGAATCAGCCGGATATGCGCGTTGTCGACCTCCAACTGCTCGACATGGTGGTCGAGGGCATAGAGCCCGGCAGCCGCGATCATGCCCGACTGGCGCATGGCGCCCCCGAGCCGGTACTTCCAGCGCCACGCCTCGACGATGAAGTCGCGGGAGCCGCACAAGACCGCGCCGACCGGGCAGCCCAGGCCCTTGCTGAGGTCGAGCCACACGCTGTCGAAACCCTCCGCGTAGTCCTTGGCCGAAATGTCGGTGGCGGCGACCGCGTTCAGCAGCCGGGCGCCGTCGATATGGGCCTTGAGGCCGTGGGCGTGCGCGATGTCGCGGATCGCCCGCATGTCGGCCAAGTCCCAGACCGAGCCGCCTGAGAAGCTCGTGGTCTGCTCGATCGAGACGAGGGCACTGCGGGGTGCCGTGCGGGCCGCCGGCCGGATCGCCGCTGCGAACGCGTCGGGCGTGTAGATGCCGGCCGGCGTCGGAAGGGCCTTCACCGACACGCCGCCGATCGCGGCCGAGCCGGCGGCCTCCGTATTGTAGATGTGGGATTGGTCGTCGACCACGATCTCGTCGCCCGCGCGCGTCTGCACCAGGATCGAGACGAGGTTGCACATCGTGCCCGACGGCATGAACACCCCGTCCTCCTGGCCGAGCAGGGCCGCGACCCGGTCGCAGAGTGCCCGCGTCGTCGGATCGGAATCCGACTGCTCGTCGCCCACAACCGCGCGCGCCATCGCCTCGCGCATGCCCGGCGTCGGCCGCGTCTGGGTGTCGCTGTAGAGATCGATCGTCACGGGCAAGCTTGCCTCTTGGCGGGGTTGCGGCGCCATAGTGCCATGGGCCGACGGGATCGCGAAGGCGACGCGGGCCATCTTTCCCAAAAATTGAATTTTGAATACATTGAAAGAGTGCGATCGAAATCGGTCGCATCGGGAGGGCCGAGCGGATGGCGGTTGGAACGGCGCCTCAAGGTGCGCGAGACGGCGCGCGCGTCGCAAGCCGGAACGGGGCGGGTCTGGCCAGGCGCCTCGCCGAGGTGTTGCAGGGTGAAGCCCGCTTCGACGCCTTCACGCGCGGGCGCTACGCGACGGACGCATCGATCTACCAGATCGTGCCGGCCGGCGTGGTGCTGCCGAAGAGCGCCGCGGACATTGCCGCGACGCTGAAGGTCGCCGCCGAGCACGCAGTGCCCGTGATCATGCGTGGCGGCGGCACCTCGCAGAACGGGCAGCCGATCGGCTCCGGGCTGGTGGTCGATTGCTCGCGCCACTTCAACGGCATCCGCGACTACGACGCGGAGGCCGGGATCGTCACCGTCGAGCCGGGCATGGTGCTGGAGCGCCTGAACACCCGCGTGAAGTCCGACGGCTGGTTCTTTCCCGTCGAGCCCTCGACGGCGACCCGATGCACCATCGGCGGCATGGCCGGCAACAATTCCTGCGGTGCGCGCTCGCTACGCTTCGGCAAGATGAGCGACAACGTGCTGGCGATGGAGGCCCTGTTCCACGATGCCGAACCGTTCGGCTTCGGGCTGACAGGCAATGACAGTGGCGGCGTCAGCGGCTCGCCGCGGGCCGAAGAGCTCGCACGTCGGATGGTGGCGCTCGCCGAATCCGAGCGGGCGGAGATCCTGGCCCGGTACCCGAAGGTCCAGCGCCGGGTCGGCGGCTACAACCTCGATGCGCTGATCGAGGCGCGTCCGAACCTCTCCCACCTGCTGGTGGGCTCGGAGGGGACGCTGGCGGCCACCACCTCGGTAACGCTCAAGCTTTCGCGGCTGCCGGCGCACCGGGTCATGGGGGTGTGCCATTTCCCGTCGTTTCGGGCCGCGATGGAGACGACGCGCCGCATCGTCGATCTCGACCCCGTGGCGGTGGAGCTCGTCGACAACAACGTGCTGGTGCTCGGCGCCGACATCCCGCTGTTTCGCGCCACGCTCGCCGACATCACCCGCGGCACGCCGAACTGTCTGCTGCTCGCGGAGTTCGCGGGCGAGGATCTCGCCGAACTCAAGCGGGACCTCAAGCGCCTCGACGCCTGTATGGCCGATCACGGCCATCCCGACGCGGTGGTCGAGATCCACGAGCCGTCCCGCCAGAAATCGGTCTGGGAGGTGCGCGAAGCCTGCCTCAACATCATGATGTCGATGAAGGGCGACGCCAAGCCGGTCTCGTTCATTGAGGATTGCGCGGTGCCGCTCGAGCACCTCGCCGACTACACCGACGCCGTGACGGACGTGTTCACGAAGCACGGCACGCGGGGCACGTGGTACGCCCACGCCTCCGTCGGCTGCCTGCACGTGCGCCCGATCCTCGACATGAAGCTCGGCGGCGACGTCGCCAAGATGCGGGCGATCGCGGAGGAGACCTCCGAGCTGGTACGCCGGTTCAAGGGCTCGTATTCCGGAGAGCACGGCGACGGCATCTCGCGCTCGGAATACATCGCACCGCTGTTCGGCCCTCGGCTGACCCGCGCCTTCGAGACCGTGAAGGACGGGTTCGATCCGGAGAACCGCCTGAACCCCGGCAAGATCGTCCGTCCGTTGCGGATGGACGACCGCGCGCTGATGCGGTTTTCACCCGATTACACGGTGAGTGAGCCGCGGGTTACCGCGCTCGACTGGCCGGAGGCCGGCGGCTTCGGCGGCGCCGTCGAGATGTGCAACAACAACGGCACCTGCCGGAAGCTGGCCGGCGGGGCGATGTGCCCGTCCTATCGTGTCACCCGCGAGGAGCAGCACCTCACGCGGGGCCGGGCGAACTCCCTGCGCTTGGCGATCTCGGGCCAGCTCGGCAAGGACGCGTTCACGAGCCGTGAGATGAAGCGCACGATGGACCTCTGCGTCTCGTGCAAGGCCTGCCGCCGCGAATGCCCGACCGGCGTCGACATGGCGCGGATGAAGGTCGAGTTCCTGCACCATTACCACGCCCGGCACGGCCTACCGCTCAAGGATCGGCTCATCGGCGCGATGCCGCATTATGCCGGCCTCGCCGCCAAGCTCGCGCCGTTGCTGAACCTGCGCGACCGGGTGCCGGCGCTGGCGCAACTCTCCGAGCGCGTCGCGGGCCTCTCGGCCCGGCGCTCGCTTCCGCGCTGGCGCCGCCCCTGGACCGAAGGCGGCGAGCCCGCCCATCCGCACGACGTGGTCGGCGAGCATCGCGACGTGATCCTGTTCGGCGACACCTTCAACCGCGCCTTCGAGCGCGAGAACCTGGAGGCGGCCGAGCGGGTGCTCGTCGCCGCCGGCTACCGGCTCCATCGCGTCTTTCCGACGAAGGGCAAGCGCCCGCTCTGCTGCGGGCGGACCTGGCTCGCCTCGGGGCAGACCGACCGGGCGCGGGCGGAAGCGCGCCGGACGCTCGGCGCACTCCTGCCCTTCGTGAAGCGGGGGGCCCGCGTGGTCGGCCTCGAACCCTCCTGCCTGCTCACCTTCCGCGACGAGTTCACCGCCCTGCTGCCCGGCGCGGACGC
>CAZZZJ010000031.1:7880-11632 GCA_964658355.1 Beijerinckiaceae bacterium | reverse complement strand
CCTGCCTGCTCACCTTCCGCGACGAGTTCACCGCCCTGCTGCCCGGCGCGGACGCCGATCTCCTGGCCGGACAAAGCCTGATGATCGAGGAACTGCTCGCCGCCGACCTGAAGGCCGGCCTCATCGCGCCGCGCTTCGCCGACCAGGGCGGCCGTGTCGCGCACCTGCACGGCCATTGCCACCAGAAATCCTTCGGGGCGATGGGCGCGGTCGAGAGCGTGCTGCGCAGCGTGCCGGGACTCGACGTCAGGACGATCGAATCGAGTTGCTGCGGGATGGCCGGCGCCTTCGGCTACGGCTCCGAGACGATCGACGTGTCTCTCGCGATGGCCGAGCTGTCGTTGTTTCCGGCGCTGCGCAAGGCCGCCCCAGGCGATCTCGTCGTTGCGGACGGCACGAGTTGTCGCCACCAGATCCACGACGGGCTCGGGATCGCCGCGGAACATGTGGTCCGGGTGCTCGACCGTGCCTTGATGCCTCGACACTGATTTAGGAGGCGCCTAAACAAGGGGTGCCTCCTGCTCGCCCGTGATTGCATCGCAAAACGCATGAACAAGATCGATCCCGGCCTCGGAATCAACCGGCGTTACCTTCACGACGAGGTGGCGGACCGGATGAGAGCGCTGATCCAATCCGGGGAAATGGAACCGAAGGCCCGGGTCAACGAAGGTGAACTCACCGAACGCTTCGGCATCTCGCGCACGCCCCTTCGCGAGGCGATCAAGATCCTCGCCACCGAAGGTCACCTCGAATTGCTGCCGAATCGCGGGGCGCGCGTCGCCAGCATTTCTCAGGTCGAGATCGAGGAGATGATGGAAGTCATCGCCGGCCTCGAGGCGACGGCCGCCGATCTCGCCTGCCGCACCGTCACCGAGGATGAGATCGCCGCGATCCAGGCGGATCACGACGCCATGGTCGCGATGTGGAAGGCCTCCGATGAGGCCGGCTATTTCCGTCTCAACCGGCAGATCCACGAAGCCATCATGGCGGCAAGCCGCAACGCGACCCTCGTTGGCATCTATCGCAGCCTGTCCGGGCGGATCCAGCGCTCGCGCTACTCCGCACACCAGACGCCCGACCAATGGGTTCGCGCCATCGAGGAACACGAACAGATGGTGACGCTGCTGCGGGCGCGTGACGGCACCGCGCTGTCGCATCTGATGCGCGAGCACATCCGCGGCAAGAAGCCGGTCATCGCCGCCAACTTCGGCGATGCCGCCCCGTCCGCCGACCTTCCGACGAACGCGGAGGATTGAGAACCGGCGGCGACGAAACACGGCCGTGATCGCGCGAATGGCGCTCAGGCGGCGTCGCTGAGGGAGCGCAGACCCGCGACGAGATCGGAGAAGCGGTCGCCCTGCACCACCACGTGCGTCCGCAGGCGCTCGGCCGCCGCCCCGTCGTCGCCACTCAGGATCGCCGCAACGATGCCCGCATGCTCCGCGAGCGATTGGCCGAGGCGATGTCGCGTCCGCAGCTGGAGGCGGCGATAGGGCGCGAGGCGCCGGCTGAGCAGCCGGGCCTGCTCGGCGAGGAAGGCATTGCGGCAGGCCGCGTAGACCACCGCGTGGAAGACGTGGTTCTCCGCGTAGTAGCTTTCCGTGTCGCCGGCCGAGGCGGCGACCTCGCAGGCCGCGAGCGCCGCCTTCAGCGCCGTCTCGTGATCGGGCGTCAGGCGCCGGGCGGCGAAGCGTCCGCACGCCGCCTCCAGCTCCGCCATGGTCTCGAACATCGCCAGCAGGTGCTGCGGCTCCGGCGCGCTGACGATCGTTCCCTTGCGCGGCTTTGTCTCGACGAGCCCGGTGACGGCGAGCTGCAGCAACGCCTCGCGGATCGGCGTCCGCGACACTCCGAATCGCTCCGCAAGCACCGCCTCGTCGAGGCGAGCACCGACGGCCAGACGGCCGGCGACGATCTCGTCTTCGATGGTCTGCCGCAGGCGCTGTGCCTGACTCATCGCCGAGCGCCTCCCGAGCGCGCCGTTTTCCTTTCTCTCATTATGCAGGGGCGTTGACAAAATATACAAGAGATCCTTTTGTATATATCAAGCGCGCCACTGAATACATTGTGCAGCGCAAAGCAATACGGTCGCGATTGTGCGACGCGGGAGAGACACCATGATGCCGACCCGACGCACCCTTCTCGCGGGCGGCCTCGCCGCTCCGGCCCTCCTGCGCTTCGGCCTCGGTGCGGCCCAGGCCGCGACCGTGCTGAAGCTTTCCCACCAGTTTCCCGGCGGCACCATCGACGAGGGCGATTTCCGCGACCGCATGTGCCGGAAGCTGGCGCTGGCGGTGGGCGAGCGCTCGAAGGGCGCGCTGGAGGTGCAGGTCTATCCCGGCTCGTCCCTGATGAAGACGAACGCCCAGTTCGGCGCGATGCGGAAGGGCGCCCTCGACATGTCGCTCTACCCCTCCCCCTACGCCGGCGGCGAGATCCCCGAACTGAACATCGGGCTGATGCCGGGGCTCGTCACGTCCTACGCGCAGGCCGTCGCCTGGAAGGCCGCGCCGGTCGGCCGGAAGCTCACCGAGATCTTGGACGCCAAGGGCATCATCCTCGTCTCCTGGGTCTGGCAGGCCGGCGGCGTCGCCAGCCGCGAGCGCCCGCTCTACGCGCCGGCCGACGCCAAGGGCCTCAAGGTCCGCGGCGGCTCGCGCGAGATGGACCTGATGATGAAGCAGGCGGGCGCCGCCACCCTCTCGATCCCATCGAGCGAATCCTACGCCGCGATGCAGACCGGCGCGTGCGACGCGGTCATCACCTCCTCCACCAGCCTGATCTCGTTCCGACTGGAGGAGCTCTCGAAGGCCCTCACCTCCGGACGCGAGCGCTCCTACTGGTTCATGCTCGAGCCGATCATGATGTCGAAGGCGATTTTCACGGGACTGCCCAAGGACCAGCAGGACCTGATCATGACGGTCGGCGCCGAGCTCGAATCCTTCGGCCAGGACGGCGCGAAAGCCGACGACACCCATGTCGAGCAGGTGTTCACCAAGGCCGGCGCCAAGGTCCAGAACCTCGACGAGAAGACCATGGGGCAGTGGCGCGACATCGCCCGCGATACGGCGTGGAAGGACTACGCCGCCAAGAACGCGCAATGCGCCGAGCTCCTCAAGCTCGCGGAGCAGGTCGCGTGAGCCACGCCTTCGACGCGGCCTCGGCCGCCTCCGAGACGAAGACGGTCGCCGAGCCCCGGATCCCCGGCGTGCTCGGCGTCATCGACCGGTCGATGAAGGGCCTGAACGGGGTGATCATGGTGCTCGGCGGGCTGGCGCTGGTCGGCGCCTGCCTCGTGCTGAGCTACAGCGTCGTGATCCGCTACGTCCTGCACGAGCCGACCGACTGGCAGGACGAAATGGCGGTGTTCCTGATCGTCGGCGCGACCTTCTTCTCCGCCGCGGCAGTCCAGGCCAAGCGCGGCCACGTCGCGATCGAGGCGTTGACCGGGTTCCTGACGCCCCGCGTGAACCGCGCCCGCCTGCTGATGGCCGACGTGATCAGCTTCGTCTTCGTGGTGTTCTTCGCCTGGAAGAGCTGGACGCTGTTCCACGAAGCCTACGTCGACGGCCAGGTCTCGCAATCGAGCTGGGGACCGCCACTCGCCATCCCCTACGCGTTGATGGCCGTCGGCATGACGCTGCTTGGCATCCAGTTCCTGGTGCAGATCATCCAGGCGCTCACCTACGGCCCGAATTCCGCCGGCTGGGTCGCTCCGAAGATCGGCGTCGGCGCCGACCTCAACGCCGACA
>CAZZZJ010000031.1:6396-7780 GCA_964658355.1 Beijerinckiaceae bacterium | reverse complement strand
TCCGCCGGCTGGGTCGCTCCGAAGATCGGCGTCGGCGCCGACCTCAACGCCGACATGCATGGACGGCCGGACGTGACCCCGCGGGGCACCGATCCGATGGGCACGACCGTCGACAGCGCGAGGATGACCCGATGAGCACCGCCGCGATCGGCTTCCTCTACGCCGGAGCCACGCTCTCGGCGATGCTGGCCGGCATCCCCATCGCCTTCGCGCTCGGCTTCGTCGCGCTGGCGTTCATGTTCTTCTTCATGCCCTCGGCCTCGCTCGATACCGTGGCGCAGAACGTCTACGAGGAGATGGCCTCGATCACCCTGCTCTCGATCCCGCTCTTCATCCTGAAGGGCGCCGCGATCGGTCGCTCGAAGGCCGGCCAGGACCTCTACTCCGCCATGCACGCCTGGATGCACCGCATCCCGGGGGGGCTGGGCATCGCCAACGTCTTCGCCTGCGCGCTGTTCGCCGCCATGGCCGGATCGAGCCCGGCGACCTGCTCGGCGATCGGCTCGGCCGGCATTCCGGAAATGCGCAAGCGCGGCTACTCGCCGGGCTTCGCGGCCGGGATCATCGCGGCCGGCGGCACCCTCGGCATCCTGCTGCCGCCGTCGATCACCATGATCCTCTACGCGGTCGCGGCCGAGCAGTCGCTCGGGCGCCTGTTCCTTGCCGGAATCGGGCCGGGGCTGCTGCTCGTCGGGCTGTTCGCGACCTGGGCGGTGTTCCGCTTCCGCGCCGAGTACGCCACGGCCAAGGCGGCCTATGCGCGCGGCGGGGTCCAATCGCCGATCCTGGCGGAGGACACGTACAGCATGCGCCAGCGCTTCGAGACGCTGCCGCGGGTTCTGCCGTTCGTGGTGCTGCTCACCGGCGTGATGGTCGCGCTCTACGGCGGCTACGCGACGCCCTCCGAGACGGCGGGCCTCGGGGGCCTGCTCGCGCTCGGGCTGATCGCGGTGATCTACGGCGTCTGGCGCCCGAAGGACGTCAGTCCGATCCTTACCGCGACGCTGCGCGAGTCGACCATGCTCATGCTGATCATCGGCATGTCGCTGCTCTACGCCTACGTGATGAGCTACCTGCACATCTCGCAGTCGGCGGCGGCGGGGATCGTGGCGATGCAGCTGTCCCCCTGGGTGCTGCTGGTGACGATCCTCGGCCTCGTCATCGGACTCGGCTTCTTCCTGCCGCCGGTCTCGATCATCCTGATGACCGCACCGATCATCCTGCCGCCGCTGAAGGCGGCCGGCTTCGATCTCGTGTGGTTCGGCGTGGTGATGACCATCACCATGGAGATGGGCCTGATCCACCCGCCGGTGGGCCTCAACATCTTCGTCATCAAGAACATCGCCCCCGACATCCCGCTCTCGGACATCATCTGGGGGACGCT
>CAZZZJ010000031.1:0-6296 GCA_964658355.1 Beijerinckiaceae bacterium | reverse complement strand
GCCTCCTCCGCGCCGACGAGGCGGGCGGTGAAGATGATGTCCTTCACCCGTGCCGGGCCGATCAGGTCCGACAGGCGCTTGAGGTTGCCCTGGGACAGGCAGTTGCCGAGCGTCCGGGCGATCGGGAAGCCGAAGCGGGCGTCACGCGTGGCGATGCGCAGGTCGCAGGCCGCCGCGATCGCCGCCCCGCCCCCGGTGCAGGCACCGGCGATCGCCGCGATGGTCGGCACCCGCATCCGCTCCAGGGTGCCGAGCACCCGGTCCATGAAGCGCTCGTAGCCGAGCGCGTCCTCCGCGGTCGCGAAGCTGCGGAACTGGGCGATGTCGGTGCCGGCGGCGAAGGCCTTCTCGCCGGCGCCGGTGATGACCAGCGCCTTGACCGACTTGTCCTCCTGGATCCGCAGGCACTGCGTCACCAGCCCCTCGTACATCGCGAAGGTCAGCGCGTTGCGGGCCTGGGGCCGGTTGAGGACGATGCGGGCGATGGCCCCGTCCTGCGAGACCAGCAGCTCGTCGGTGCCTGTCGAAGGTTCGATGGCCATCACGGAAGTCCTTGGAGGAGGCGAGCCCGGCGATCCCCTCTTCCCGAGGCGCCGCGAAGCGGCCTCGAAGGAGGAAACCAGGGATCGCGAAACCGATGGAGGGCTCCTTCGAGGCCTCCGCTGCGCTCTGGCACCTCAGGACGAGGTGCGTTGATAAGACAACCTACACCGCGCTCGGCGATCGATCACGTCACCGTCTCGGCCACGGCGCCGGCCGCCATCAAGCCGTCGATCGCGGCCTCGTCGTAGCCGGCCCCGCGCAGGATCGCGCGCGAGTGCTCGCCGAAGAGCGGCGCCGGACCGTGGACCTTCCCCGGCGTCGCGGAGAATTTCACCGGCAGGCCGAGGGTCTTCATCGGTCCGGCGCGGGGGTGATCGACGGCGACCACCATCTCGCGGGCCAGCGTATGCGGGTCGCGGTGCATCTGGTTCACGTCGAGCACCGGCCCGGCCGGCACGCCGCCCGCCTCCAGGCGCGCGAGCCAGGCCGCGGACGTGTCGCCCCGGAAGAACGGCGCCAGCGCCGCGGCCAGCGCGAGGCGGTGCTCCATGCGTCCGGCGTTCAGCGCGAAGCGCGGATCGGCGGCAAGCTCAGCGGCGCCGAGCACGTCGAGGAGGCGCAGCCAGTTGGTCTGGTTGGCCGCGCCGATGGTGATCCAGCCGTCGGCGGTCTCGAACGCCTCGTAGGGGGCGTTCAGCGGGTGGGCCGACCCCATCGGCCCGGGCGCGACGCCTGTCGCCATGGCGATGGCCGATTGCCAGTAGGTCAAGGTGATGCCGGCCTCGAACAGGGAGGTGTCGACCACCTGTCCCCGACCGGTCTTGAGCCGGTGGGTGTAGGCGGCCAGCACCCCCATCGCCGCGAGGATACCGGCGGTGATGTCGGTGACGGGGGGCCCGCATTTCATCGGCGGCTCGCCCGGCCCGGCGCCGGTGACGCTCATGAGCCCGCTCATCCCCTGCGCCACGAGATCGAACCCGGCGCGCTCCGCGTAGGGGCCGGACCGACCGAATCCCGAGAGCGAGCAGTAGACGAGGGCGGGATAACGCTCGCGCAAGGCCTCGTAGCCGAGGCCGAGCTTCTTCATCGTGCCTCCGCGGTAGTTCTCAATGAGCACGTCGGCATCCGCGAGCAGGCGGTGCAGCACCGCCTTGCCGTCCTCGCTCTTGAGATCGAGCGCGATCCCGCGCTTGCCGCGGTTCATCATCATGTAGGCGGCGCTCTCGCCTTCGATCGCCGGCGGCACCGAGCGGCGGGTGTCGTCGCCGCCCGGAATCTTCTCGACCTTGATCACCTCGGCGCCCATGTCGCCGAGCATCAGGCCGCAGACCGGCCCGGCCATGATGTGGGCGAGCTCGATCACCTTCACGCCCGCGAGCGGGCCGCTGCGCCGTGTGTCCGCCATCGGCATGCGACCTCAGCGCGCCGGCGCAACAGCAACGGGCGGAATGCCGCCACCCTCGACCGGCTCCACGAAGGGGTGCTCGGGGTGCATGGTGAAGGCGGTGGCTGCGCCGAGCAGGCACAGGCCGATCGAGCCGGCGAAGGGCAGCGTCCAGTCCCCGGTCATGTCGACGATCAGGCCGAACACGATCGGCGAGACGATCGCGGCCACCGCCGAGCCGGTGTTCATCAGCCCGCTCGCGGTGCCGGCGTATTTCGGAGCGATGTCCATCGGCACCGACCAGATCGGGCCGATGACCAATTCGGCGAAGAAGAAGCCCGAGGAGAGCAGCAGGGCGACGTAGGTGAGGTCGCGGGTGAAGAACACGCCGGTCAGGCTCGCCGCGGCGCCGAGGAAACCGATCACGATGATCGAGAGCCGCGCGAGCTTGAGCTTGCCGGTCTTCTCGAAGATGCGGTCGGACAGCACGCCGCCGAGCGTATCGCCGACGACGCCGGCGAAGAACACCCCGGAGGCGAACAGCGCCGAGTTCTTCAGGTCGAGCCCGTAGCTCTGCTTGAAGAAGCTCGGCAGCCAGCCGAGAAACAACCACAGGGTCCAGCCGTAGCAGAAATAGGTGATCGTGACGGGCAGGATGCGCTTGGTCAGCGCCCCCCACGGAACCGACTGCTTGGCGCCGACCTTGCGCGGCGGCGGCAGGACGTCGAGCTCGGCCTGGGTGATCGCCTTGTGATCGGACGGGTCGTCGCGGAAATAGAGGTACCAGATCACAACCCAGACGAAGCTGATCGCACCGAGGATGACGAAGGTGGAGCGCCAGCCGAAATGGTAGATTAGGAAGGCGACGATCGGCGGCGCCACGGCGTTGCCGAGCCGCGCGAAGGCGTGGGTGATGCCCTGTGCGAACCCGCGCCGGCCCGGCGCCGTCCAGTTCTGCATGGCGCGGGTGGCGGTCGGGAAGGTGGCGCCCTCGCCGAAGCCCAGGAGCACGCGGGCCAGGAACAGGCTGACGAGACCGCCGACGAACCCGGTGAGGATCGTCGCCGTCGCCCAGATCAGGCCGCAGACCAGGAGCGTGCGCCGCGCGCCGAACTTGTCGCCGACCGAGCCGCCGATCACCTGGAAGATCGCGTAGGGGTAGGCGAAGGCCGAGAGGATCAGGCCGAACTGCGTGTTCGACATTCCGAGATCCTTGATGATCACGGCGCCCGCTGTGGCGATGTTCACCCGGTCGAGATAGGTGATGAAGTACATCAGGCAGAGCAGGAACAGCACGCTGTTCGTGGCGCTCAGGCGCTTCATCATGGCGTCGATCCTCCGGCGGGATTTTCTTGCGGCCGCCTTCGGACGGTCCGTGCCGCTGTCCCGGCCTCGCGACCGGATGCGGCGTTTCGCATTACGTATTCAGTACGCCCGGCCGATATCGAAGTGCAACCGTCGGTGAGAAAAGCGCGCTTTTTTCGCCTTCGCAATCCACTGCGGACGGGAACGGAACGGGTGGTCCACGGCCATTGTTGAACCGGATCGCGGACGAGACGGAGCGGAACGATGCGGGGATGGATGAGGGCGGCTCTGGCCGCGACGGTGCTCGCGGGCGGATCGGGCGCGGCCGAAGCCGGCTGTACACGCAGCGTGACGAACCGGACGCCCTATCTCGTGACCTTCAGCCAAGACGGTGGCCCGGCCGTGATGGTCTCGCCCCGCCATCCCCGCGCGATCCGATACGATGCACCCGGGCACGTCTCGGTCTCGGTGTTCTGTCCCACCGGGGCGGGGGTCTATGCCGACGTCGCGGCAAAACCCGTCTTCACAGCCAGCTACGACACGGTCGCGGTGCTCGACCGCTGCTACGTCGACATCGACGGCGGCGGGACCCAGCCCGTCGCGCTGAACAATCCGCGACAGGGCGACATCGTGGTCGCGCCCTACGGCGTGTCGTGCCCGCTGCCGCCCCGCGGGAACACGATCTCCGCCCGCTATTGACCGGACGATCCGGCCGATACGGAAAACGGGGGCCGAAGCCCCTGTTCTGGTCTCGGCCGATGCGATGCGATGCGCGGCTCAGGCCGCGGCGGTGTGCAATCCGCCGGCGGTGGCGGGGGACGCCGTCGCATCAAGGACCTTGCCGCGCGGGCCGACCCAGGTGCCGACCCACTTGCGCTGCCACAGGAACAGGCAGCCGAGCACGACGCCGGCGAAGACCGCGTAGACGATGAAGCCCGTGGCGAAGGCGCCGGTATACTGCTTGGAGAAGCCCATGACGTTCGGCAGGATCGCGCCGCCGAGCGCCCCGATCTCGCCGATCATCGAGCCCGACACCGCGGTGTTGGTGGGGTAGCGCAGCGGCACGAGCTGGAACAAGGCGCCGTTGCCGGCACCGAGCGCGGCGAAGCAGAGCATGAACAGGATCGTGGTGGCGGCCAGAGACGGGGTCGCGGTCAGCGCCAGGAACGAGGCGATCGACGCGAGCAGGACGACCGAGAGCACGGCGATCCCGCCGATGCGGTCGGCGAAGTAGCCGCCGAGGATGCGGATGCCCGAGCCCATGAAGGCGGCGAGCATGGTGAGGCGGCCGGCCTCGACCTTCGTGACGGCGAACTGCTCGTAGAAGAAGGTCGGCAGGAAGTTGGACAGGCCGATGAAGCCGCCGAAGGTGATGACGTAGATCAGCGAGAAGGCCCACCCGTCCTTGGTGAACAGGCACGAGATGTGGTCCTTGAAGGACTGGTGCTCGAGATCCGGCGGCTCCTTGGCGAACACGATCATCACGATCAGCGGGATCGCCATCACGCAGCCGGCGAAGCCGTAGACCGCCTGCCAGCCATAGGCCTGGGCGAGCGGCGGGGCGAACAGCACGGCGAGCACGGTGCCGGAATTGCCGGCCCCGGCGATCCCCATGGCGAGCCCCTTGTGCTCCGGCGGGAACCAGCCCGAGCCGAGCGACAGGGCCACGCCGAACGAGGCTCCGGCGATGCCGAGCAGCACGCCCATGGCCAGCACGTCGTTGTAGCTCGAGATGAAGAAGAACCCGTAGGCCATCGCAAGCATGATGACGCTCATCTCGGTGATCGCGGCGTTCTTGCGGCCGATATACTGGGCGAGCACGCCGAGCGGGAAGCGCATGATCGCACCGGCGAGGATCGGCAGCGAGATCATGAAGCCGGTCTGGGCCGGCGACAGCTTGTAGGTCTCGGTGATGAACGGACCCATGGCGCCGTTGAGCACCCAGATCGCGAAGCAGAAATCGAAATAGAGGAAGGCGGCGAACAGTGTCGGGGGATGTCCCGACTTCATCACGGTCTTGAAGGAGGCCATTTGTGGGTGCTCGTCTTGATCGGGCGGCCGCCAGGCGCAGCCGCTCATGCCGGAGGAACCGGACTCACACCGTCCGCATTGCGAGGCTTCGTTGCCCAGCGTGCCGCGCGGGGCGCGGCGCTCTTCGCAAAGCAGCAACCGTGCCAGACGAAGGCGCGCCGCCGTGCATCATGGGCTCGTGAGAGGGCGCGTCCCGAGCGGTGGCGGACCGCGACGGGTCGATGCTCCGGCAAGGGCATCCGATGCCGTGATTCCAGGCAATCCGGCTGTTGTAGGACGCGATCGAGGGCATCGGCCCGCTCTGAATGCGGGCGGCGCGGCGCGATCCAAGCCGCATGCAGGCTCGAACGACCACGTTATCGAGAACGGACGATGAGACGACGCCGGTTTCGAACCATCGGCGATACCGGCCGATGCCCGCTATCGGCGGTGTCCAGCGGACATGCGCCGCCGCACCCTCAGGCGAGCGGACCCCGGCGAGTCCCGCTCATCGGGGTCCGAGACTCAATGACAGAGGGTGATGGTCTTCACGATCCAGCCCTGCTCGGGCTGCCACAGCTTGCGGCGGGCGCGGGTGCAATCGGCCGGCGCGGTTCCGGCGGTCCAGGCACCGGCCGGCTCCGAGGGCTGCGGCTCGACCGTCTGGACCGGGCGGACGGGCTCCGTAGGCTTCGCCGCTTCCCGGGCCGCCGCCGGGATCGCGAGGATGCAGGCGAGCGCCAGGATCGACGCCGCGAAGTTCGGGCGCAGGTATGAAGCGGATGACACGCGTTGATTCCGAAATCGAAGGGCCTGCGATACTGTTGACGTCAGCGCGGCGGACAAATCAATCGCCAGCGCGCGACTTGTCCCCGTTCTGCCGAGACCTTCGACACATGGTGAAGGGCGGATGCGGAAGGGCTTCCGCACAGGCCTGCGCCGCCCCTCCGTCGCGACGTCTCGCGGCAACGCAGTCACCGCGGACGTTCGGGCGCGACGGGCGCCGACCGTTGCAAGGAATCGACGGCCCGCCACGAAACGGAATCTGCGGCGC
>CAZZZJ010000030.1:0-15401 GCA_964658355.1 Beijerinckiaceae bacterium | reverse complement strand
TGCTCGGGCGAGGGCTTGCCCCGGGTCATGTCGAGCTTGAGCCCGCGGGCGCGGAACGCCTCGTAGGCGGCTTGCGCCTGCGCGTAGCGCTCGGCGAGGGCGGAGGGGGACAGATCGGCGAGTGCGGTCATCGGGAAGGCGCGGGGTTGTTCAGCGGTCGGGCGTCTCATAGGCCGATCCGCGCGCAAGCGCACGCGAAAGCCGCGGTGGCCGTCGCAGGAAAGCCCGGCGCGCATCGGGGTCGACACGCCGACCCCGACCAACGGAACCGGCGAGGGATCGCCGGGGCCCGCGATGGCAGGGTTGAGGCGCCGGCGGTCGTGAGGATGGTGCCGAACGGGGTTGCACCCGATCGGTGCGCGGCGGACAGCCCATGGCTCGCACAGTCCGGTCTCAGCCATCGCCTTGGCGGCGCTGCGGCAGCGTCAGGTCGGAACGGAGGAGCGCTGCGATGACGGGTCTCAGGGCAAGGGCCGGCAGGGCCGGCGAGACGCTCTGTATGGCGTCGCGGATCCATCCGACGAGATCCCGCGCAGCGTCAGCTTCCTTGTTCCGCGGTCGCCGTCCGAGATCGCTCCATGGCCGGCGCCTTCGGTCCGGACCGAAGCCAGACAGCCGGGTCGGCGGCAGGTGGCGCGCGTGGCCTCGCCCGCCGCGGCCGTTCGGCGGCCTACTTCAGCAGCTGCAACAGGCTGCGGCCGGCGGGCGTTTTCAGCTCCTTCGCATCGAGCTTGCCGTCGCCGTCCGGATCGGCGGCCTTGAAGCGTTGTTCGATCAGCGCGGCGTACTCCGTCTTGTCGAGCGTGCCGTCGCTGTCGCCATCGGCCGCCTTCAGGTCCTTCTTGCTGACCCGGCCGCCGAGTTCCTTCGTGGTGAGCGAGCCGTCCTTGTCCTTCTCGAGCTTGGCGAAGGTCGCCTCGCCGGCGGCCTGCGCCTCCTTCAGATCGATCGTCCCGTCGTTGTCCGTGTCGACCATCTTCATCGTGCGCTCGGCGCCCGAGGCGCGGGCCCAGGCGGAGGACGAGAGCCCGGCCGGCACCATCAGGGCGGCGACGGCGAGGGCGGCGGTGGCGCGAGCGAAAGAGCGCATGGATCCGATCTCCGGGTGTTGCGAAGGGCGGCTCCTCAATCGGCCCTGCCGCGGCGCGTTCCCCGGGCCGCGATCACGAGTTCTCGATAGTCGATCCGTCCGACAGGAGCCGAGACGGCGGACAGCCGCCGCTGCGTGCGCCCCGCCGGTTGCGCGACGCCGATTCCGTCGGACATGCAATTTGCCCCGGCAAAGCCGCAGCCGGTCGGCGGCCCTCCGCGAACGCCCAGCGGATGCGCCCGGCGGCGTGGCACCGGGTGGGCCCCTCCCGGACGTCCTGCGCGCAGGTCGCGCCGGCCGGGTCTCATTTCGACGCCGCGCAGGTGTGATCCATCAGATCCTCCGCGCTGGCGCTCGGCGCTCGGTAGGCCAGCACGTAGAAGCCGGGCTCGGGATCGCCCGCCGGCGTGGCGAGCGCCGCGAAGCTCGTCGCGTGCAGGTCCGGCCGCCGCCCCGGCAGGCGGCGAAGCGCCGCGAACGGGTTGAACCGCTCGGCCTCGGCTGCCGGCACATGCAGGGCGAAATAGCGGTCGCCCGCGAGCGCGACGGGGAACGGTGCCCAGGCGCCGCGGATGCCGTGCCCGTGCGTCCGCAGGGCGGCCAGCACCCGCGGCTTCATGCAGTCGAGATGGATGTGGAGCTGGTCCTGGCTCCGGCCGCGGGCGGAGTTCACCGCCATGCCGATCTCCTCGGCCGGCACGCGGCCCTTCAGCGGGTCCGACACGAAATGCCGTGCCGCGAGGGCGGCCCGCCAATAGGCGGTCCCCCGCGCCCCGCCCAGTGCGGGCGCCTCGAGGCCGGCGACCGTGTCCGTCGGCATGACGACGATGTGGGTCGGCTCGCCCGGCGCACGGAGAACGGCCGAGCCCGGCCGCGCTTTGTCGCCGAGGTCGACATCGAGGCACGGGAAGGTCCGGTTGGCGAGGGTCTTGGCCAGGACGCAGGTCTTCAGGGCCGCCCAGAGCACGTCCCGGCTCGGATCGCCGGCGGCCCGGACGTATACGGGCGCCGCGATCAGCAGGATCGCCAACGGCAGGATGCGGCGCATGGTGATCCTCTCCGACGGCCCGGCGCGATCAGAGCCGCGACCGAACGCTTTATGGCCGCGTCGGCGGCGAACCGCCACCGGCGGGCGGGGGCGCGATCGTGATCGCCGGCCGGGCGCGAACGCCATCTCCGGCTTCACGGCGCGGCCCGATGGACGGCGAGCGCCCGGTCCACGACCGCACCGCCCAAGGGGTCGACCGCGCGGTTCTTCGGAGACCGGACCGTACCTGCAGGAGAGGCTTGATTGGACTGGCGCGCCCTGCGGGAGGGCTTGGACGGACCCTTATGCCTCAAGGACTTAGCGCCCCTTCTTGCATGCGTTTTGTATGACCTGGGCCAGATGCGCGTCAACTGTCCGACCGTCTTGCATGCCCCGATTGTCCGACCTCTGGTCCCTCTCTGCCCAGGCCAAAACCTAGGGGTCACTCGCGCGACACCTCACACCTGACACGCAGCGGCAGAGTTTCCCCCCGTACCCCTCCAGCCGGATCGGGTCGGCCGAACTTCGATGCCCCGGAGGGGGCGGCTCCCTGCCTGGGCCTGGGCGGGGCCGCGCCGGGGCCGCTCTGCCTGCCACCGCCGCAAGGACCGCGTGCCTTGTCCTCAAGGATCGCGAGGGCGGACCTTGAGCAGCGCCGGTCCTATCCTTTGCGCTCCGGCGCCGCTCCTCTCCAGGTCGGACATCGAGTCGGACAATCCTTCGAGGGCACGCCAGCGCCACGTCCCCTCCCCGGAGTGATGGCCGCGTGAGCGCCACCAAGACGACCTTCCGAAAGCCTCTTCACAAACCGCCTAACGTTGGTTACAGGGTTTGAGAATAGCCGGAGCACGCCCATGCCTGTCCTTCACCAGCCTGCACCCACCACCGTCACCACGGCACGGCCGAAGACCCCTCAGCCGCGCCGCCTCGTCTCCTACCTCCGCGTGTCCACCGCACGGCAGGGGGCGTCCGGCCTTGGCCTTGAGGCCCAGCGCGAGGCCGTCTCGCGGCACATCGCCGGGGCGGGGCCGAACGCGGTCCATCTGGCGGAATTCGTGGAGGTTGAGAGCGGCAAGCGGGCCGACCGGCCGCAGCTCGAAGCCGCCATCGAAGAGGCCCAGGCATCCGGCGCGGTGCTGGTGATCGCGAAGCTGGACCGCCTCTCGCGTGACGCCCACTTCCTACTCGGCCTACAGAAGGCCGGCATCGAGTTCGTGGCGTGCGACAACCCCGAGGCCAACCGACTCACCATCGGGGTCCTGGCGGTGGTAGCACAGCACGAGCGGGAGATGATCGCGGAGCGGACCAAGGCGGCCCTGGCGGCTCGCAAGCTCACCCTGGCGGCCCAGAAGGCCGAGCTGGAGGCAGCGGGTAAGCCGGCCGTGCGGACCCTCAAGAACGGTCGGGTGGCGCCTATGCGGTTGGGCAACCCGAACGGTGCGCAGTGCCTTGCGGGTCTCGGGAACGACGAGGCGGTGGCGGCAGTGAAGGCCAAGGCCACAGAGAAGGCCGAGCGGCTGAGGAAGCGGTTGGCAGTCCTGGACCCTGCCGGAACGATGTCCGCGCGGGCCCTGGCGCAGACCCTCAACGACCGCGGCATCCCCTCCCCTCGTCAGGGGTTGTGGACGGCTCAGAGCGTCATCCGACTCCGCGAGCGGCTGGCGGCAGCCTGAACAGGCGGATAGGCTACGAGGAGATGGGCGCAGCGTTTGGACACCCTCGCCCGGCTCGCACAGGTGCCACGATGCTCTCGAAGGCAATCGACGCGCTGACGTTCAGTGACGTGTTGGCGATGGTGGAGGTGGGTCTCCGCGAAGGCCGCACACTGGACTTCAAGCAAGCTCCGGTAGGCGGCAAGGACGACGACAAGCGCGAGTTCCTCGCCGACGTTTCCGCCCTCGCCAACACGGCCGGCGGCGACATCGTGTTCGGCATCACAGAGGCGCAGGGCGAGGCTACCGGTGCTCCTGGCATCGAGCTGGCCGACCCGGATGCGGAGGTGTTGCGCCTGGAGGCCATCCTACGGTCCGGCCTGGAGCCTCGCCTGCCCAGGCTGGAGATGCGGTGGCTGGCAGGGCCGAGCGGCACGGGTCTCCTGATCGTAAGAACCCCGCGAAGCTACCTCGGGCCGCATCGAGTGACCTTCCGCGACCACGCCAAGTTCTACGGGCGGACCAATGCCGGGAAGACCGCGCTGGACGTGACCGAGCTGCGGGCTGCGTTCCTGGCGACCGAGGGATTGCACCAGGGCATCCGCCGCTTCCGAAACGAGCGCCTGGGCATCATCGAGGCGGGCGAAGGGCCGGTGGTCTTGAGGAGCGGCGCAAAGGCAATCCTCCATGTGGTCCCGCTAGAGGCGTTTGCGGCTGAGAGGGACATCGGGATCAACCCAAATCGAGACCTCCTCCTCCCCGTGGGATCGTCCAGTAGCGGCTTGAACACCGTGCACACACTGGAGGGTTACGCGACCTTCACTGGTCGAGAGGACATTGATGAGGGGATATTCAACTACGCTCTCCTGTTCCGATCAGGGATCATCGAGAGCGGCTCGACGGTCGGCTACAGCAACGAGCAGGGGCCCTTCGTCCCGGCGTCTGCGGTTGAGTGGAAGGTGCTGGAAGCTCTTCGTCGCTTTCGGGAAAAGCTGACTGAGAAGGGTGTTGAGCTGCCGCTCTACGTCTTCCTCACGCTCATCGGGGTTCGCGGCCACCATCTAGCGGCAGCTCGACATCCCTTTGGACTTCGGCGGACGCTGCGAACCGACGCACTGTTGCTGCCCGAAGCCATTATCACGGATGCCCAGCAAACCGACGAGGAGGTCATGCGGCCGGTCTTCGACCGTTTCTGGAACGCCTTCGGTTACGAGCGGTCCCTGAGCTTCGACGCTGCCGGCAAGTACGTGGGCGAGCGGTACTAAGGAGCGATTGCCCGAACCATGTTGGCGGCGTCCCCGAGAGACCGCGCCAGCGCTCCTGCAGTCGCCGCATGGGTCCTGTAGACCCCGTCACCGTCATCCTTGACCACCATCTCCGCCTTCACCCGCAGCCCGGCCCATCGCGTCGGCAGGACCCCGCTAGGCAAGCGCACCGGTCCGGTCGGCATGATGTCCACCGGGAGAGCGGACACGTCGTCGGCACTTAGCGGGATCGGCAGGCGGCTCGGCATCCCAAAGCCGACTTTACATAAGGCAGCCCACTCCAGCGCGGCGGCCAGCGCGGACCAGGGGTCGGCCACGGCGGGCCCAGCCCAATCGAGGTTGGCGAGGGGGTCTAGCGCGATCCGGCGCCAGAGGCCCTCGCGGACCACGACCCACTGCATGCGGTCCGCGTAGGGAAGCCCGGCCCGGCCGAAGCAGGCGGCAAGGTGGAGGGCGAGCCACCGTGCGCCCCCGTTGTCCTCGGTGATCGGGAGCCCGACCCGGAACAGGACAAGCCCGCCCACGATGTCCCCGCTGGCGGCCCGGCGCGTGATCGGGGGCGCACCCGCCCGGAGCAGCGAGGGGCACCGCTTAGGCATCCGCAAGGTCTCCACGGCGACCGCATGGACCCGGCGGTTGACCTGGTCCAGGCTGAGGAGGCGCGTGGCGCTCACCGGTCCACCTGCCACGCCCACGGCGGCCCCTCCTCAGGCCCACCGTACAGGGCGGGGCACGCTTTGGCCGCGAGGGTGAAGATGTCGTTGGTCGCCTCGTTCGCCAACTCGTCGCAGAAGTCCACCACGGCATCAGGGAGAAGCCTGTCGCCGGGGGGTGCTTGGTCGTCGGTGGCGAGCCAATCGTAGAAGGCGAATGTCAGCGCGTGTACGCCGATGCGGTCGCGGGTTTCGGCAGGCAGGGCGTCCCAGGCGGCTTGAAGGTCGCTCGGGCCGGGCACGTTAAGGCCTCGAAGGGCGGCGTTCATGGCGGTGATCGTCGGCATGGTTGTGGCTCCGGTTCGGGCAAAGCTCCGCCGTGACGTGCCCAGTGGTGGGCCGCGGACTGGTCTTCGGCGCGGAGGTGTTCGCCTCGGTTGAAGGATTGCCGGCAGGACCACCCGGCCGACGCGAACAGGGATCGCAGACAAAAGGCAAACTATCAACCCTTTATCACCCATCCATTCGCACTTGTAATGCCGTCAGCGCTCGCCATATCTCGGCTTGTGGCGGGAGCTTTCCCGCTGGCAGGATCGCCATGGACCCTGAAACTCCACCCACCGACGACGATGCGGGCCGCGCTTTGGCGCCCCGTAGGCGGCACACAAAGCCGATACCGGCTGCAACGCTGACGAAGCTTCTCGATGTCTGCCGGCTGGCGAAACAGGCGAATGCGTCTGCCGACCGCGCAGACTGGCATGCCTGTCAAGTTGCTTTGGAAGCGCTGCTTCAAGACCTTCCAGGCTGGCCGGTTGGTCTCCGCGAAGCCCCGACCATTCGCATTTCAGATAATGGCCGCGTGTATGTCTGCCTGATCCTAGACAACCCCCGCCAGGGCGGCCCAACCGAAAGACTGCTGGACTTCGAGGCGCTCCTGGTTCTTCTCGCCCATTGCTTGGCGGGTGGCTTGATTGCTCTGGAGCCTCACGGACCGGGGCGCGGCGGCTATTTCTATTTTCGACTCACTTTGCCCAGGGCGGATAGGCCCGCCAAGTTTCGGGCATACGTGCTGCGCTTGGTAGTCGGCACGCCGATAGGCCGGCTCACAAAGGAACATCACGACTATCATGATCTCCGCCGCGGAAGCCTCGGCAGGCTGCGCGACAACACCGGCCAACAGCGTGTTTGGCTTGGTGTAGAGCAGGCGAAGAGCGCAACCCTTGATCGCGTCTCGGATCGTTTGGCTACAGGCTCATCCTCCCTTCCTCCGGGCCTCGACATCGAGACCGCGCGGAAGCTGTTGGACGACGCGTACGCCCTTCTCGGTGCCGTGCCGCTTGGACAGGGTGAGGCGGCGTGAACCGTCGCGCTGCCATCGCGAAAGCTCGGGGCTTGCGACCCGGCACCGTCGCCCTTCGCGAGCGGACCACTTATCGGGCCGGTGGTGCTCTCCAGGTGTGCGCCGCTCCTGGATGCGGGCGGCCACCCGCTGCCTTGGCGGGGAAGGGCTTGTCCCTCGTCTACTGCCGCCGATGCTGCCAGAGGGCCAACCGGCACGGCTGCCATTGGAAGCGGACATACGCCGCCGCCGTCCTCGACCCGTACCGCAAGGCCGCCGAGCGTTTCCTCAAGGCCCACCCGAACGACATTTGGGTGGTGGCGGCCGAGCACGCCTTGGAATGCCTCATGGCGGACTCGGGGCCCGTGGAGCGGATCGTGGACGTGAACGAGCTGCTGGACCCGCCGGCAAAGGCCCGTGCTTCTCTCGCTCGCCTGCGCCGGGCCGGGATCGCACCAAGGCGGCTCCTGGTGAACTACGTTGCGGTCTGCGCCGCCATTGCGGAAGACCCCGTCTCTCCGGGCAGCGAAGCGACGGAGTACAGGCGGACCCAGGCGGCCAAGGCGGTCTTCCGCCTCGCGAGCGGCTCCCATGTGGTCTACGGGCCAGGGTCCCGCTACGACCGCTATCCCCGCTCCGCCGGGTTGGCGCTACGGCACCTCGGGCTGATGCTGGAGGAGGCGTGCGAGCATGTCCGCGAGGCGCACCTGCCGGCCGTCCTCAGCCTGAAATCGGCGCTCGCCCTCTCGACACAGGGAGGGCACGATGCTGCTAAGGCCTGACTGGCGGAAGGATGCCGCCGATGTGGAGACGATAGGGGCGGTGGTCTCGCAAGCGATTGATACGGCAGAGGGCTCGCGGGACTCACATAATGCTCGCCATGAGCATATGTTTAACCCGTGGTTGACATGCAGTCACCTCGTAGTCCGAGCCGTTAGCGACAACCTCATTGGTCATTTGACCTATGTTGGGACGGACCGCGTCAGGCGCATGCGCGAGAAGGATCGAGAGAACCGGGATGCCATTCTCAGGGCGGTGTTCGCCAATTTGGCGTACGCCGTCGCCCTCGGAATTGATCCGCCGAAAGTCGGTGTAAGTTTGCGAGCGGCCAAGCAGAAGATCACGCGCTACGATCGCCGAGGTTTTGGCAATCTGCCGAGCGTGGTTGATCTTCTGGCCAGCTACGGCAGTGCGGTCCTCGTCCTCCAGCGGTCTGATCGAAAGGGCATATCAAGCGCAATATCCACCCACGAAATGTGGGCCGCTGATCTGCGACGAGCAAAGATCAGCCTACGCCACTTCGCCCAAGTGCCCGGCCGCGAGACCATCTATCTGGGCAGGGTCGAACGCGACTTCGCTGGTCGGGAGGAAAGCCGTGAGCTGATCGACTACGCCGACACCGACGAGACCCACCGGTACCGGGCGGAGATGGTGACGATCAACGCCTTCCTCGCTTCGTCCGAGATCGGCTTGGAGGATCACGACGGCAAACCTTCACCGACCGGCCTGCCGTTTCTTCGTCGGCACTTCAACCTCCAGCCGGATGATCCCGAAGGAACCGAGCGCTTCGACCTCGGGGGTCGCCTGTTCGGTGGCTGGTGGCAGACGGTCGCAAAAGACCAGCGCCATCGCATCCGCATCAAGGGAGAGCCGGTCGCCGACCTGGACTTCGACGCGATGTTCGTCCGGCTCGCGTACCTCCGCGCGGGTCTCACGCCGCCGCCCGGCGACCTCTACGCAGGCCTGCCGGGGCTGCCGGGCGAGCCGTGGCGGGCGGGGGTGAAGAAGGCGGTGCTGGCGATGCTGTTCCGGCGAACGCCCCTCACGCGTGTCCCACGGGGCACCAGTGGCGAGCTTCCTCCAGGCACCTCGGGGCCGCAACTCCGGGCCGCGATCCTCGCTGCGCATCCGGCATTGGCGCCAGTCTTCGAGACGGGCATCGGCCTCGGCCTGATGTTCACCGAGTCCCAGGTGATCGTGAAGGCGCTCCTGGACCTCGCGGACCAGAAGGTGCCGGCGCTGCCGATGCACGATGGTCTGATGGTCGCCCGCTCGAAGGCGGACAAGGTTGCACGCATCATGAGCGACGCAGCGGAGTCCATCACCGGCCATCGCCTGCCTATCTCATTGAAATCGCTCTACTAGTTACCTCCCACCTAAAGGGTACCAGGGGGTCATTAGGTAGAGTCGTTCGATCCTCCCGGCCGCAGCCACCGTTCACGATCAGGACGGTTCCGCCGGGAGTACGAGGGTAAGGAGTCCAACCTTCCTCCCCCTCCGCAGAGGCCGACCGGGGGTCTAACCCTTCGCTCCCTCGCCCTCTGCCATCCTCGCCGCCCACCACTTGGCGGCCCCTGTCGTGATGCCTTGAGCGCCCACCCGCGCCGGCACCAGGACCTCGCAGACTAAGCGGGATCGGAGGCCACCAGCCCCCGCCCATCACCGCCACACCCACCAACGCATGGCCCTCCCGTTGTCCGCACCCTGGACCGCGAAGGGGGCGCCGACTCAACCCATCATCACAGGACACACCCATGGCACGCGCACCCTACCGGCCCGTGGAGGAAACCGAGGCTCTCCGCCCGGTCGCTTCCCCCGTCGATACCTTCGTTCAAGCCCAGGCCCCGTCCCGCGACTCTGGCCTCCAGGACCTCGCCCGCTCCCTGTCCACCCTCGGGGGCAACCTCGGGTCCTTCGTAGAGAAGCGGGATAAGGATGCCGAGGAGGCGGACAAGCTCCGGGGCGAGGCAGCCTTTCACACCAGCAATCAGCAGGGCTATGCCGAGGGGGTCTCCTCCGGGGTGATCCCGGCCCAGGCCAGCAAGACCTTCGTGGCCGCTTACAAGAAGGCCGAGGGGGAGAACGCGGGGAGCCAGCTAGAGCAGAAATTCTCTGCCGCCTACGATGCCTTCGAGGGGAAGACCTCGACCGACCCGAAGGTCTACGACCAGTTCGTGGCGGGGTTCCTCAAGGACAACATCAAGACCAACGATCCCGAGATACTCGCCGGTCTCCTACCCAAGGTCCACCAGCTCACCGCCAACTACCTCCAGCGGCACATCGGGGACACCTCGAAGGCCGTCATGGCGGATGCCGTGCGGCAGTCGGGGGCATTGAACGATCAGGCGATCCAAGACGCCAACTCCGCAGGGCTCGCCCGTAAGGAGGGCACGGACTACGAGGGGGTCTTCAAGACCTTGGAGGCCAACCGCGCCAAGGCCCTGTCCGTAGGCCAAAACGCCGAGGATCACGACAAGACCGTGATCGACGGGGTGACCTCCTCCTCGGTGAACCTCCGCGATCCCAAGATACTCGACTTCCTCAAGCGCAAGGTCCCCGGCAAGGACTACACTTGGGAGGCCACACCCTACGGCCGAGACGCCAAGCAGAAGGCCATCGACTCCCTGGAGACCATGGGCCGGAAGTCCATCGCGGACGACGAGAGGAAGCGGAAGGAGGAGAAGGCGGCCGAGAAGGACGATGTGACCCGCACTCTCATCGGCGCCATCTCCAAGGCCCCGAATGCTCCCCTCCCGGAGGATCTCCTGGCGCGTGGCGAGAAGGTGGACCCCGACTTCCGGGTCAACGCGATCCGGTGGCGCGACACCATCGGGAAGGGCGGGCAGACCTCCGATAACGAGGCCATGCTCGCGGTCACCACCGATATCCTGAACGGGGGTGGTCTCCGGCGCGTGCAACGAGCCATTGCGGAGGGGGACTTCAAGAACCCCGAGGACATGGTCAAGGCGTTCAAGCTGGCGGAAAGCCTGTCCCCGAAGGAGGGCTCCGGGCCGGGGGACGTGCTCAAGGGCGCCTCCGTCAAGACCGTCCTGGACACGATCAAGAGGCGCACAGCCATCGAGAAGGATACCTCGAAAATCCTCTTCGATGACGGCTCCATGTCGCCCGAGGGGCTCCAGGCCCAGACGGACTTCAAGATCGCTATGTTGCAGTGGCGCACGGCCAACCCGACCGCGGGGCCCATCGAGCAGGAGAAGGCGACCCAGGAGATTGGCGCCGCGTACCTCAAGCGTATCCAGCAGGACGAGCCGATGGGCCCGACCGGCTACAACCGCGATGGCCTGAGCGGACCCAACGCGTTCGGCTCCACGACCCTTCCGCCGAAGGAATTGCCCGAGGAAGCCAAGGGACCAGCCCCCGCTCCGAAGGCCCCGGACACCCGACCGCTGGTCCCCTCCCGCATCCCGGACCCGGATGGATCGCTGGCGCAGTCTGGTGCCCTCGACAGCCCCGCGGGCCCAGCCAAGACGATGCCGCCCGCTCCTCCGGCCTCTCCGCCTTCCACGGCCCCTGATGCCGCCTCCTGGTATCGCGAGCTGCCGGCGGAGACGCAGAAGGCCCTGGAGCTGCGTGCAGCCCAGCAGAAGAAGCCCCTCCAGCAGATGATGGAGGAGGTCTACCAACGGGGCGTCCAGGGCGGGGCCATCGTGCCCTCGAAGGTCCCGGGGAAGCAGTCCATGGCGGCCCCGGACGGCACGCCTATCGAGACCGCCAGTGCCACCGCCGCCACCGGGGGAGACATCGAGCGGGCCTTCAAGACGGCGCAGGATGCCCAGCCCGCACCGGACACCGTTCGCTTGATCCAAGAGGCGTTCGCGCGGGCGCTGGCGGGCAAGGCCAAGCCGCAGGGCGGGTACTCGTCGGCGGCCCTCAAGGACGACCCGAAGGCCGCCCGCATCCTCGACTTCGTGGCGGGGCCGGAGAGCGGGGGGAACTACAACGCCTTCCACGGCAACGCCCGGTCCACCAAGGACCTCTCGGCCATGACGCTGGACGAGGTGGCGCGGTGGTCTCAGTCCCGGGGCACCGCGTCCTCCGCCACCGGCCGCTACCAGTTCATGCACGACACGCTGGTGGGCAACGCGAGGAAGGGCGACGGGGGCCTCAAGGCCGAGCTGGGTCTCACGGGCACCGAGCGGTTCACCCCCGCTTTGCAGGACCGCATGGCCCTCCAGCTCCTCAACCGGCGGGGCTACAGCGAGTGGCAGGCCGGGCGGATCACTGACGCCCAGTTCGCCAACCGCCTCGCCCTCGAATGGGCCTCCCTGCCGAACATCACGGCCCAGAACGGCAGGCCGGCGGGGGTCTCCGCCTACGCGGGCGACGGGCTCAACCGCAGTTCGGTCTCCGCGTCGTCGGTCCTCTCGGCCCTCACCGGCCGGGTCGGCGGCATGTTCCGACGCAAGGCCGGCGCCGAGCGGCCCAGCGATGGGCAGGACCTTTAGGCGGTGGCGGAGGAGAGCAGCACCGTGAGCAAGACCACCACCAACGAGGACCGTGACGCCCCGTGGCCGCTGGAGGACGTGGCCGCCAACATCGAGCGGGCCTTCACCGAGGCCGCAGCACAGCGCTCGAAGCCGGCCGAGCCGGTCCCCGCGGAGACCGCCCGGCTAGTGGATGAGGCGTTCGGACATGCGGAGGCCGTCATGACCAGCCCGAATGTCCTGCCTTTCGCTAGGTCGGCGCAGCGAGGTTAGATAGGGGTCAGGCGACAAGGGAGAGGCGGAGCATCAACCCTCCGTCTCTCTCCACCTGCGGTGCCCCCCGGTGACTACCTACCCGATCACATTGAGGACAGGGGTACGGGTCATCCGCCCTGTCCCCGCCTGTAGCGTTGATGAGTGGTGGGTCTGATTAGCGAGGCGCGGCAGGGCTCAGTAAGGCCTCTGCCCGGGTGTCCAGGCGCAGCAAACTTAATCCGGGACCGGTTCCGCAAAAGCTACCTGCACAGCTTCATCTACGCCATTGTGCATAATGCAAAGCATGAGGTCTCCGCCAACAAGCCTTATGTGATGTATATCAAGCAGGTAACAAATTTCCTGAAGCTTGCTTTGAATTTCTGGGTAATTGATCTGTATCGGATTGTTTTTGCCTAAAAGCTTTTTGATGCTGCCTCGATGAAGAACCCTGCCGCATTCATGGGTCAGCGCAACAAGCTTGTCTTTATCAAGATGAGGGGCGGCCAACGGCACAAAGTGGGCTATCCCGTCTTTTTCAGTTCGCAGAAAGGGCTTAGGGTAAAAGTCTTTATGCAATTTCTGTAGCTGGTTTGCGATGTAATCCGCCGCGTATGCAGACTGTAATTTGGATTTTGAAATTTCTTCAATGTCCCCGTGAGCAACAAGACAAGCTATCGAGATCAACTCGCATATAAGTCGAAACTGCAAATAGCATTGTTCCTTAATTATCAGAGATGGGTATCTATCGTTGTTTAAAGCTATTTTCTGTACGACTGTAATCCTGAGCTTTATCTCGCCCATGATTGCAGCGTACTCATTCATAAAGTCGTTCTGACGCTTCGTTGGCATTCAATCCCGCCTCAAGCCAGAAAATCGAGAGTTCACAGCGAGCGACCAGCGAGCGCTACAATGGGCGGAGCCCGCCCTAGGTCGTCGCCGTCACGGGCTGGCGT
The DNA here is from genome assembly GCA_964658355.1 of Beijerinckiaceae bacterium. GTDB lineage: Bacteria > Pseudomonadota > Alphaproteobacteria > Rhizobiales > Beijerinckiaceae > Methylobacterium. The sequence goes on along the minus strand of CAZZZJ010000030.1, from coordinate 1,942 downwards.
GGCGCCGAACGCTTGACGCTACCCGGTTCCCATTTCAGACCCCGCACCGACGCCGGCACCTCGATCCGCGCCAGCTCTTCCGCGAGGACCTTCAAGCCGAACCCCCGGCCATAGCCTCGCCCTACGCTCCCGCCCGCATGCCCCGTGATCGCGTCGTGCACGTCCTCGGGGACCTTCACGTTCTTGGCCATGTCCTTCCAGGTGTGTCGGAAGGAGTGGAAGACCTTGAGCCTGTCCGTCACGCCGGCTTTGTCGCGCAGGTAGCGGTTGAACCATTTCGACCAGGGCCCGCTCTGGCGCCCTTCCTGGTCCGCCTCGACGTGCGGCCATAGCGGATCGTCCGGCCCCGCGCCGCCGTCCACCAGGAGCTGCCGGTAGCGAAGCAACCCGATCTCCTCCAGGACGGGGTGGAGGGGCACCTTGCGCTTGGACGACAAGGTTTTGATCGTCCGACCGCCGGCCGTGCTGATGTCCAGAAACCAAATCCCCGTCTCGGAGTCCTGCTTGAGGTCGGTGACCCGGAGCTGGGCCAACTCGCCCTGACGAGCGCCGGAGAGCAGGGCCAGGACGGGCAACCAGAATGCCGCCTCGCCGCCGCCGCCAGCCGGCCGCTCGCGCTTGGTGAAGACCCCCGTGCCGAAGATCGCGGCGAGGTCCTCCAGTTCGAAGGGCTGGCGTTGCTCGACCTCGCGGGCATCCACGTTGAGCTTGATGCCCTTGCCGAACGGGTTGCGGAACCCTGGGACCGCATCCAATCGGCCCTCGCCCTCGGCGTGGCTGACGATGGCCGCCAGGAGAGTGAGCTGCTTGTTGATCGTGGTGGCGTGGGCGAGCGGGTAGGCCTTGAGGTCCTCCTGGAGAAGCTTGCGCATGGGCAGGGAGCGCAGCGCCTTCGGCAACTCCTTGGGCACCCGCGTGAGCTGGTCCCGGAACTCTCGCACCTTCTCGCGTGACAGGTCGCCAAGCTGGATGTCGCCGTGCCACTCCGTGAGTTGGCGAACGGCCTTGTCCGCCTCCAGGATGGTTCGGGCGCCCGGCTTCTTGCCGCCCCGGGCATCGCTCCCGGCCTTCCACGCCGCATAGGCTTCGGACAGCTTCGGGCCGTGGTCGGCGCTCGGCGGCGGGGTCAAGACAACCTCACCGTCCTGCCGCTTCAACATCGCCTCGTGCGCCCTTGCGTGGGCCCTGAGAACCGCGAGGGCGGCCACGTTGTAGTCCGGCGAGTTCGGGACGATGGGCAGGCCCCGGGCCTGGAGGTAGCCCCGCACCTCCGCGTGTACGATCCGCGCGTCCGACCGCGCCACGGCGTTCCGGTACTCGGCCACCAACTCCTGGAGCTGTTCCCCGTAGGCCAGGTAGTGGTCCTCCTCCATGTGCCGCTCGATGGTTTTGACCCGGGCAAGGTCCGGCCAACGGGCTCGCTCAACCTCCGTCTGGTGCTGGCGCCGCGCATCTCCGTCAGACCGCTCGGCCTCATCGGCGGCAAGCAGCCGGGCGTACTCGTCGGCCTCGATCTGGTTCGGCGAGGGCATCGCGGGACGGGGCGGCGGGGGATCGTCCGGGGCCGGCTCCCCGCGCATTGCACGGTCGGCCACGGTGAAGTCCGCTTCGCAGGCCGTCAGCATAGCCACGAGGGCCCGCCGGGCCACCTTCGGGTCCTTCGTGCCGAGGCTCTTCTTCCAGCTCGTCTTGCCGGTCCACGGTGCCGGCATGAAAGGCCGCATGCCCGCGGGGATCACACGGCGGAAATAGTAGGTGCGGTGGCGATCTCTGACGAGGTACGACATCAAAGCCATGGACAATTGCACCACCGAACCTGAGGAACGGAGGCTAACCAAGGCATTGAAACATACAGGGAATTTCCAGCACCGTCAGCCGGAAAGTGCCGTGGCGCGCCCTGCGGGAATCGAACCCGCCTTTTCAGCGTGAAAGGCTGACGTCC
>CAZZZJ010000029.1:13920-15613 GCA_964658355.1 Beijerinckiaceae bacterium | reverse complement strand
AACGAGATCGTGCGCGATGCCGTGACGAAGGCCGGGGGCACCTATGTCGACGTCGGTCCCGGTTTCTCCGACGACCGCAACCACTACACCGCCACCGGACCGGACCTCGACGGACAGAACGCCAAGCTCCGCACCGCCGACGGCGTGCACTTCACCCATGCGGGCGCCCGCAAGCTCGCGCATTTCGCCGATGTCGAGCTGAAGCGTCTGATGGGCGGGGCGGCGCCGAACACCCCCGAGCAGCCGGCTGCGGCGGTGTCCGCCCTGCCGGCGGCGCCCCTCGACGGCGCGGCCACGAAGCTCGACGACGCAACCGCGATCGACCGGCAGATCACGGCGATGCTGCCGAGCCTGCCCGAGCCGCCGGGTGTCCCGGCGCTACCGGTCAAGCCGGCGGCGGGGCCGGTCGTGCCGCTCGGTCGCATCGAGCTGTCGCCGGGCGGCGTCCTCGTCAGCGGCCGTCCGCGCGACGGCGACCCGACCGGCACCGTGGAACGCGCGCTCCAGCACGGCGCCGCGCCGCTGCCGCAGCCCGGCCGCGCCGACGACTTCCGCTGGCCGCCGGGCTGAAGGCCCGGCGGACGCGTCAGCGCGGCAGGATCGAGGCGCCCATCAGCGTCTCGTCGATCGAGCGGGCGGCCTGACGGCCCTCGCGGATCGCCCAGACGACCAGGGACTGGCCGCGGCGCATGTCGCCGGCGGCCCAGATCTTCGGATCGGAGGTGCGGTAATCCTCCTCGTTCGCCGTGACGTTGCCGCGCTTGTCGACGGTGATGCCGGACTGCTCCAGCAGGCCCTTCTGGATCGAGCCGGCGAAGCCGATCGCCATGAAGACGAGGTCGGCCGGAAGCACGAACTCGCTGCCCGCGATCGGCTGGCGCTTGGCGTCGACGCGGGCGCAGACGACCCCGGTGAGACGGCCCTTCTTGTTGCCTTCGAGGCGCAGCGTCGCCGCCTGGAACTCGCGCTCGGCGCCCTCGGCTTGGCTCGACGAGGTCCGCATCTTCGTCGGCCAGTACGGCCAGACGGACAGCTTGTCCTCGCGCTCGGGCGGACGCGGGCGGATGTCGAGCTGCGTCACCGAGAGGGCGCCCTGCCGGAACGCGGTGCCGACGCAGTCGGAGGCCGTATCGCCGCCTCCGATCACCACCACGTTCTTGCCGGAGGCGAGGATCGGCGCCTCGCCGTTGCCGCGCATCGGCTCGGCGCCGACGCGGCGATTCGACTGGATCAGGTAGGGCATGGCGTAGTGCACGCCCTCGAGGTCCTGCCCCGGCAGCTGCGGGTTGCGCGGATCCTCGGCGCCGCCCGAGAACAGCACCGCATCGTATACGGCGGTCAGCTCCTCGACCGGCTTCGTCACGCCGACGTTCTGGTTGTAGTGGAAGACGACGCCTTCGGCCTCCATCTGCTTCACGCGCCGGTCGATGTGGCGCTTCTCCATCTTGAAATCGGGGATGCCGTAGCGGAGCAGCCCGCCGGCCTTGGGCTCCCGCTCGTAGACGTGCACCGCATGCCCGACGCGCGCGAGCTGCTGCGCCGCCGCGAGGCCCGCAGGACCGGATCCGATCACAGCGACCTTCTTGCCGGTGCGGATCGCCGACGGCTCGGGCTTCACCCAACCCATGTTCCAGGCCCGGTCGGCGATGGCCTGCTCGATCGTCTTGATCGCCACCGGCTGGTTCTCGAGGTT
>CAZZZJ010000029.1:11735-13820 GCA_964658355.1 Beijerinckiaceae bacterium | reverse complement strand
GGGAACAGGGCGAGGTAGGCCGGCGTCCGGCTCTCGCCCTTCAGCGCGTCGACCTGCACCCACTCGTAGGCGAGGCCGAGAACATCGGCGACGATCTTGATCTTCAGGCAATTGCCCGAGGTGAGGTCGCCGAAGATCCGCATGGCTACTCCGCCGCCACCGGCATCCGTGCCATCTCCATCTCGCGCAGCGCCCGGCGGTACTCCACCGGCATCACCTTGACGAACTTGGTGCGGTAGCCTGCCCAGTCTTCGAGGATCGCCTTGGCACGCGGGCTGCCCGTGTACTTCAGGTGGTTGGTGATCAGCTGCGACAGCCGTTCCTCGTCGTGGCCGGACATGTCGGCCAGGATGTCGACACGGCCCTTGGTCTCCAGGTCGCCGTCCTGGTGGAAGCGGCGCATCAGGTCGTCCTCCTCCTCGACGGGTTCGAGATCGACCATCGAGAGGTTACAGCGCGCCGAGAACGAACCGTCCTCGTCGAGCACGTAGGCGATCCCGCCGGACATGCCGGCCGCGAAGTTGCGCCCGGTCTCGCCGATGGACACCACGACGCCGCCGGTCATGTACTCGCAGCCATGGTCGCCCATGCCCTCGACCACGGTGATCGCGCCGGAGTTGCGCACGGCGAAGCGCTCGCCGGCCGAGCCGCGGATGTAGCACTCGCCGGCGATGGCGCCGTAGAGCACCGTGTTGCCGACCATGATCGTCCTGTCGGCAGGCGCCTTCAGCGCGTCGCTCGGGCGGATGATCAGCTTGCCGCCGGACAGGCCCTTGCCGACGTAGTCGTTGCCGTGGCCGGTGAGCTCGATGGTGACACCGGCCGCCACCCACGCGCCGAAGCTCTGGCCGGCCGTGCCGGTGAGCTTCACCACGATGGTGTCGTCGGGCAGGCCCTCGTGGCCGTGCGCCTTGGCGACGACGCCCGAGAGCATCGCACCGGCCGTCCGGTCGGAGTTTCGGATCACGTCGTGCAGGACCACCGGCTCGCCGGTATCGATGGCGTTCTGCGCAGCCGCGATCAGGCGGCGGTCGAGCACGTCGTCGATCGGGTGCTTCTGCGTCTCGACCCAGCGGATCGCCACCTCGGGCCCCACGTCGGGCCGGTGGAACAGCTTCGAGAAGTCGAGCCCGCGCGCCTTCCAGTGCTGGATCGCCTCGACCTTGTCGAGGAAGTCGGACCGGCCGACGAGGTCGTCGAGCTTGGTGAAGCCCATCGCCGCCATCAGCTCGCGCAGCTCCTCAGCCACGTAGAAGAAGTAGTTCACCACGTGTTCGGGCGTACCCTTGAAGCGCTTGCGCAGCACCGGATCCTGCGTCGCGACGCCGACGGGGCAGGTGTTGAGATGGCATTTGCGCATCATGATGCAGCCGGCCGCGATCAGCGGCGCGGTCGAGAATCCGAACTGGTCGGCGCCGAGCAGCGCCGCGATCAGCACGTCGCGGCCGGTGCGGATGCCGCCGTCGGCCTGCAGCGCGACGCGGCCGCGCAGATGGTTGAGCACCAGCGTCTGCTGCGTCTCGGCAAGACCGGTCTCCCACGGACCGCCCGCATGCTTCAGCGAGGTCAGCGGCGCGGCACCGGTACCGCCGTCGAAACCCGAGATGGTGATGTGGTCGGCCCGGGCCTTGGCGACTCCGGTCGCCACGGTGCCGACGCCGACCTCCGAGACCAGCTTGACCGAGACGTCGGCCGCGGGGTTCACGTTCTTCAGGTCGTAGATCAGCTGAGCCAGATCCTCGATCGAATAGATGTCGTGGTGCGGCGGAGGCGAGATCAGCCCGACGCCCGGCGTCGCGTAGCGGACCTTAGCGATCTTGGCGTCGACCTTGTGGCCGGGCAGCTGACCGCCTTCGCCGGGTTTCGCGCCCTGCGCCACCTTGATCTGCATCATGTCGGCGTTGACGAGGTACTCCGTCGTGACGCCGAAGCGGCCGGACGCGACCTGCTTGATCGCCGAGCGGCGCGAGCGCCCGTCCGGCAGCGGCTTGAAACGCTCGACCTCCTCGCCGCCCTCGCCCGAATTCGACCGGCCGCCGAAGGAGTTCAGGGCGATCGCCAGCGTCTCGTGCGCCTCCTTCGAGA
>CAZZZJ010000029.1:8541-11635 GCA_964658355.1 Beijerinckiaceae bacterium | reverse complement strand
CGGCCGCCGAAGGAGTTCAGGGCGATCGCCAGCGTCTCGTGCGCCTCCTTCGAGATCGAGCCGTAGGACATCGCGCCGGTGGCGAAGCGCTTCACGATCTCGGAAGCCGGCTCGACGCTCTGCAGGGGGACGGGCTCCCGCCCGATCTCGGGGGCGAGCTTGATCCGGAACAGCCCGCGGAGCGTCTTGAGCTGCTGCTCCTGATTGTTCACCAGCTTGGCGTATTCGCGGTAGCGCTCGGGCACGCCGAGGCGCACCGCATGCTGGAGCGTCGCGACGGTGTCGGGTGTCCAGGTATGGGCCTCGCCGCGGAGCCGGTAGGCGTACTCGCCGCCGACATCGAGGGCGTTGCGATAGATCGGCGCGTCGCCGAACGCGTCGGCATGGCGCCGAACCGTCTCCTCGGCGATCTCGGCCATGCCGACGCCTTCGACCATCGTCGCCGTGCCGAAGAAGTCGCGCGCGACGAAGGCCGAGTTGAGCCCGATCGCGTCGAAGATCTGCGCGCCGCAGTAGGACTGGTAGGTCGAGATGCCCATCTTCGACATGACCTTCAGCAGGCCCTTATCGATCGACTTGATGTAGCGGTAGATGATTTCCTCGTCGACGAGATCCGGCGGGAACTCGTGCTTCATCGCCACAAGCGTCTCGAAGGCGAGATACGGGTTGATCGCCTCGGCGCCGTATCCGGCCAGGCACGCGAAATGATGGATCTCGCGCGGCTCGCCCGACTCGACCACGAGGCCGACCGAGGTGCGAAGCCCCTTGCGGATCAGGTAATTGTGCACCGCCGCCGTCGCGAGCAGCGCCGGGATCGGGATGCGGTCGGGGCCGACCGCGCGGTCGGACAGGACGATGATGTTGTAGCCGCCGCGCACCGCCACTTCCGCGCGGTCGCAGAGCCGGTCGAGCGCTCCGTTCATCGCCGCCGCGCCGGTCTCGGCCGGGTAGGTAATGTCGAGGGTCTTGGTGTCGAACCGGTCCTCGAAATGGCCGATCGAGCGGATCTTCTCGAGATCGGTGTTGGTCAGGATCGGCTGGCGCACCTCGAGGCGCTTCCGGCGCGAGGCGCCTTCCATGTCGAGCAGGTTCGGACGCGGGCCGATGAACGAGACGAGGCTCATCACGGCTTCCTCGCGGATCGGGTCGATCGGCGGGTTCGTGACCTGAGCGAAGTTCTGCTTGAAGTAGGTGTAGAGCGACTTCGACTTGTCGGACAGAGCGGAGAGCGGCGTGTCGGTGCCCATCGAGCCGACGGCCTCCTGGCCGGTCACGGCCATGGGCGCCATGAGCAGCTTGAGGTCTTCCTGGCTGTAGCCGAAGGCCTGCTGCCGATCGAGCAGCGACACGTCGGTGCGGCTCTCGCGCGCGGTGACCGGCTTCAGGTCTTCGAGCACGATCTGGGTGTTCTTCACCCATTCGGCGTAGGGGTGCGCGGCGGCGAGCTCGCCCTTGATCTCCTCGTCGTCGACGATCCGGCCCTTCTCCAGGTCGATCAGGAGCATGCGGCCCGGCTGGAGGCGCCAGGACTGGACGATCTTCTCGTCCGGAATCGGCAGCACGCCGATCTCCGAGGCGAGCACCACGAGTCCGTCGTCGGTCACGATGTAGCGGGCCGGGCGCAGGCCGTTGCGGTCGAGCGTCGCGCCGATCTGACGACCGTCGGTGAAGGCCACGGCGGCCGGTCCGTCCCACGGCTCCATCAGCGCGGCGTGATACTCGTAGAAGGAGCGCCGGTCCTCGCCCATCAGCGGGTTGCCCGCCCAGGCCTCGGGGATGAGCATCATCATCGCGTGGGCGAGCGGGTAGCCGCCCATGACCAGGAATTCGAGCGCGTTGTCGAAGCACGCGGTGTCGGACTGGCCCTCGTAGGAGATCGGCCAGATCTTCGAGATGTCGTTGCCGAACAGCTCCGAATCGACGCTCGCCTGCCGGGCGGACATCCAGTTCACGTTGCCGCGCAGCGTGTTGATCTCGCCGTTATGCGCGACCATCCGGTAGGGGTGCGACAGGCGCCAGGTCGGGAAGGTGTTGGTGGCGAAGCGCTGGTGCACGAGCGCGATCGCCGAGACGAAGCGCTGGTCCTTCAGGTCGAGAAAGTAATTCCCGAGCTGGTTCACGAGAACCATGCCCTTGTAGACGATGGTCCGGCTCGACACCGAGACGGGATAGAACTCCATCACCCGCGGGTCCTTGAGGCCGTAGACCCGACCGGAGATCACCTTGCGCGCGACGTAGATCCGCCGCTCGAACGCATCGTCTTCCGTCACGGAGGCCGGGCGGCCGATGAACAGCTGGCGGTGATGCGGCTCGGTCGCCTTCACGGCGACGCCGAGATCCTCCGGATCGACGGGAACGTCGCGCCAGCCGAGAAGCGGAAGGCCCTCGGCCGCGAGCGACTGCTCCACGATCGATTCGATGATGGCGCGCGGCTCCTCCGCCTTCGGCATGAACAGCTGCGCGATGGCGTAATGCCCGGCCGGTGGCAGCTCGAAGCCGAGGCGCGAGCATTCCTCCGAGAAGAAGGCGTGCGGGATCTGCGTGAGGATGCCGCAGCCGTCGCCCATCTTCGGGTCGGCACCGACGGCGCCGCGGTGGTCGAGGTTTTCCAGGATCTTCAGGCCCTGCTCGACGATGGCGTGGGTACGCCGGTCGTGCATGTCGGCGACGAAGCCGACGCCGCAGCCGTCCCGCTCGTTGCGCGGATCGTAGGACCCTTGCGCCACCGGCATCGCCGGATCGCGCACCACCAGCGGCGCGACGCCGTCGCGCGCGGCCGGGACCAAATCCGCGTTCACGGTCATGTCCGCATTCCCGAAAGCCGCCATGCCCACCATCCCCGAAAGCTCGACCAGACCCGCTCGAACGTCCCTGCCCGCAAGGCGAGCAGGTTTCATGCCCGACGCTCGAAAGGGGCCGGGCCTGTCATCATGTCTCGTCGGGTCTCGGGAGGGTCCTCGGTGAGGAAGCGCCCGCAACCCGCGGGCTCGCACCGGCCCGATGTCAGCCGGCGTGGGCCCGGATCGCCTTGGCGGCGACCGGCTTCAGATCTCGTTTCGACGTCACGATGGTCACGTGCCGAAACCCTCTGCCC
>CAZZZJ010000029.1:0-8441 GCA_964658355.1 Beijerinckiaceae bacterium | reverse complement strand
CGCGGCAACGCTCGCACGCGCCCACCGGAAATGGGACAGTCATACTGTCCTAACGCTGCAAATTGGCAGATTTCAAAAATTCCAGCAAGGGCCCGGCGCGGCCAAACATGGCGTAATGATGCCACATCCCGCGCTTTCCGGGACCGGCCCGTGCAGCGAAGGTCACGACCATACACGGGGGTGACCGCGAGATCTGCCGTTTGCCGCCTGCTTTCTCCCGCAATTGCGCCCGAATCCTCCGATCAAACGCGGGCGCCGAGCACAAGCGGCATGCGGGGCAACGACCCTGCCGGAATGGCCGAAGGACACGCGGGATGCGGTCCTTCGGCGCGGGGCCTGACCGGGATCGCCGGCCGGCCGCGACAGGACTCCCCGGCGCGGGGCGAGCGCCGCCGGAGAATCGGGCGATCTTGAGAACGCGACCCGGAGGTCAGCCGTGCATCAACCCCTTCGTCGTCTTCGCACCGGCCTCGCCGCGTGCGCGCTTGTGCTGGCCGCCGCCGGCACGGCACAGGCGCAATATGCCTTCGACGACGCGATCATGCCGCCGCGCGCCGTCGCATGGCGACTGGCCGAGCGCGGCTTCACGGAAATCGGCCGACCGCGCTTCGACGGGCGCGCCTACGTGGTCGAGGCCTTCAACCCGAATGGCGCTCGCGTGCGCCTGTTCGTCGACGCGCAGGATGGCGCGATCCTCGGCCGCCAGCGCCTCGACGAGGGCCCGGTGGCGATCGCCCGCCCGGCGCCGGGCTACGGCTGGACGGAGGACGACGAGGGGCCGCGCCGCCCGATGCGGCAGGCCGAGCGGCTGCTTCCGCCTGCCGACATCCCGATGCCGGAAAGCCGCGGCATGCCCCTTCGACGCCCGCCAATGGACGTCGAACCCACCCGTCCCGACGGTTCGATGGGAGGACAGAGCCGCAGCCTCGCCGACCCGAACCCGCAAGGGGTGAACCCGGATCGCCGGAGCCGAGGCGAGCAGCCGCGGAAGCTCGCCCGGGTCGGCAGCCCGGCGAAGGCGCCTGAAGGCAAGGCGCTCGACGGAAAAGCGCTGACGCGGACCGTCCCGGAGGCGCCGAGGCTCCGTCCCGTGGAAGCCGCCAAGCCGGACACGAACAATCCGGACACGAAGCCCGAAGCTCCGGTCGCGACCGCCGACCAGCCGAAGGCCGCGCCCGTGCCCGGCGTCACCCCGACGCCGGCCGCGATCCAGCCGCCTGCAGACGGTACGGAGGCGAAATCGCCGGAAACGAAGTCTTCGGCATCGCCCGCCGCCGCATCGAAGGCCGCGGACGCCAAAACTGCCGACGTCAAGACGCCGGATGCCAAGCCGGCCGATCAGGCCTGGAAGAATCCCCAGGAGACCAAGCGCAACGTCCGCGTCATCGGAGGCGCGACCCTCGTGCCGGGCACGCCCGACAAGGAAGCGCCGACGCCCTGATACGCCCTCACGTCGCGGAGGCGACGAGGCGTTCGTCTCCGCAGAACACCGTGAACGAATCGGCGCGGGCGATGGCGCAGAGCGTCATGTCGTGCAGGCGCGCCCGGTCGATGGCGAGCGAGGTCGGCGCCGAGATCGCGACGAGGACGGAGGCGCCGAAATGGGCGGCCTTCTCGACCATCTCGAACGAGCACCGGCTCGTGATCACCAGGAAGCCGTCGGCGGGATCGGTACCGGCTCGGATCAGCGCTCCGATCAGCTTGTCCAACGCGTTGTGCCGACCGACATCCTCGCGCACCGCCGCGAGGCTGCCGTCGAGACGTGCCCAGGCGGCCGCGTGCACGGCGCGCGTCTCTCGCCCGAGCGCCTGGGCGTCGCCGAGGTCCGACAAGGCCCGCGCGATCGCCTCGACCCGGACGCGCACGCCGGCGGTCGACACCCGCGTTTCGGCCCGCGGCAGGGCGCCGAGGTCCTCGATGCCGCAGACCCCGCAGCCGGTGCGCCCGCTGATCGCCCGCTTGCGGGCTAGGTGCTCGCGCAGCCGCCCGGGCGCGAGGTCCACCAGCAAGCGCAACCCTCCCTCCCCCGGCTCGACCGCGGCCCCGCGGATCTCCTCGGCCGAGGCGACGATGCCTTCGGTCAGGCTGAATCCGTAGGCGAAATCCTCCAGGTCCGCCGGGGTCGCCATCATCACCGCATAGGGCACGCTGCCGTAGACGAGGTTGACCGGCATCTCGACGGCGAGCGCGCGATGGTCCGGCCGCGGCTCCGGCGCGGCATAGGCGACGACGCGCGTCGCCACCCGCGTGGCGGTCGCCGTTATGGCCGGCACCGGCCGCTGTCCGTCCGTCATCCGCTTCCCGCCGATCGACCCGAACGGGCTCTATAGCAGGCCGTGGGCCGGGCCGGACCTGCGGCGAGCGCACGGGTGACAGCACGGAGGGTTCGGAAAGCATGCGATGCGACGCTTGTGCGGTTGCGCCTTGCACGACCTTGTGGTCTGACACCGCGATCGGATACCCGGGCATCGCGCCTTCGGGCATTCAACACGCCGAACGACTCCGCAGACCTCGTACAAGCAAGATGCGGGCGGTCGGTGGATCACAAGCGATCACGGGGAGCCACGAGAGGCACATGCGGACGGCGCAGACGAAAAACCGCTCCATGAGGGGGCTCGCCGCGTTCGGCGCGTTCCTCCTCACGTCGTCCCAGGCGTTCGCCGGCGGCCTCGGCCAGCCCGAGCCCTGGCAGATGGACCGTCAGGTTCCGGTGACGGAGAACGCCCGGGAAATCCTCCAGTTCGAGGCCTGGGTGCACTGGCTGTCGCTGGCCATCTGCGTGTTCGTGCTCGGTCTGATCCTGTGGTGCATCTACCGCTTCAGCGAGAAGCGGAACCCGACGCCGTCGAAGACCACCCACAACACCCTGATCGAGGTGGCCTGGACGATCGTCCCGGTGCTGATCCTCGTCGCCGTCGCGATCCCCTCGTTCCGTCTGCTCCGCGTGCAGCTGTCGGATCCGAAGTCGGACGTGATGATCAAGGTCACCGGCCACGCCTGGTACTGGTCCTACGAGTACCCCGCCGACCAGGGCGGCGGCTTCTCGTTCGATGCCAACATCGACGAGGACAAGCAGCCGAGGCTGCTCCAGACCGACAACGAGATGGTCGTTCCGGTGAATAAGATCGTGAAGATCCAGGTCACCGCCGCGGACGTGATGCATTCGTGGGCGATGCCGTCGTTCGGCTTCAAGATCGACGCCGTCCCCGGTCGCCTCAACCAGTTCTGGTTCAAGGCCGACCGCGAAGGCACCTATCACGGCCAGTGCTCCGAGCTCTGCGGCCAGCGCCACGCCTACATGCCGATCGTCGTCCGCGTCGTGAACGACGCCGAGTACGCCGCCTGGCTCGGCGAGGCGAAGACCAAGTACGCCCGCGTCGACGACGGGTCCAAATTCGCCGACGCCCGCTAGAGGGCGCGCCTCGGACCGGCGCCGTGACGGTGCCGGTCCGACCCACCGAGATCTCGAGAGACACGCACAAGGCTCAGCTCAGATGGCAACCGCCGCAGCGCATGCAGGGGCCCACGAGGCCCACGACCACAAGCCCTCCTTCTTCGCCCGCTGGTTCCTCTCCACGAACCACAAGGATATTGGCACGCTCTACCTGCTGTTCGCGTTCTGCGCGGGCATGATCGGCGCGTTCCTGTCCTTCGGCATCCGGATGGAGATGGAGGCGCCCGGCCTCCAGTACTTCTCCAATCCGCAGACCTACAACGTCTTCGTGACCGGCCACGGCCTCATCATGGTGTTCTTCATGGTGATGCCCGCGCTGATCGGCGGCTTCGGCAACTGGTTCGTGCCGCTGATGATCGGCGCGCCGGACATGGCCTTCCCGCGCATGAACAACATCTCGTTCTGGCTGACGGTGGCGGGCTTCTGCAGCCTGATCTGCTCGCTGTTCGTCGAGGGTGCCCCCGGCGCGTCCGGCGCCGGCACCGGCTGGACCGTCTACCCGCCGCTCTCCACCGCGGGTCATCCGGGACCGGCCGTCGACTTCGCGATCTTCGCGCTGCACCTCTCGGGTGCCGGCTCGATCCTCGGGGCGATCAACTTCATCACCACGATCCTGAACATGCGCGCCCCCGGCATGACGCTGCACAAGATGCCGCTCTTCGCCTGGGCCGAGCTCGTCACCGCGTTCCTGCTGCTGCTCTCGCTTCCGGTCCTCGCCGGCGCGATCACCATGCTGCTCACCGACCGCAACTTCGGCACCACCTTCTTCGATCCGGCCGGCGGCGGCGACCCGATCCTGTACCAGCACCTGTTCTGGTTCTTCGGTCACCCCGAAGTGTACATCATGATCCTGCCGGCCTTTGGCATCGTCTCGCACATCATCGCCACGTTCTCGCGCAAGCCCGTCTTCGGCTATCTCGCGATGGCCTACGCGATGGTCGCGATCGGCGTCGTCGGCTTCGTCGTGTGGGCGCACCACATGTACACCGTCGGCCTGTCGCTCCAGACGCAGTCCTACTTCGTGTTCGCCACCATGGTCATCGCGGTGCCGACCGGCGTGAAGATCTTCTCCTGGATCGCGACGATGTGGGGCGGCTCGATCCGCTTCACCGCGGCGATGCACTGGGCGGTGGGCTTCATCTTCCTGTTCACGGTCGGCGGCGTCACCGGCGTCGTGCTCGCGAACTCGGCGGTCGATAAATACCTGCACGACACCTACTACGTCGTCGCGCACTTCCACTACGTGCTGTCGCTCGGCGCCGTGTTCATCATCTTCGCGGGCATCTACTACTGGTTCCCGAAGATGACCGGCCACGTCATTCCGGAATGGGCCGGCAAGCTGCACTTCTGGCTGGCCTTCATCGGCGCGAACATCCTGTTCTTCCCGATGCACTTCCTCGGGCTCGCCGGCATGCCGCGCCGCTACGCCGACTACCCGGAGGCCTTCGCCGGCTGGCACAAGGTCTCGACCTATGGCGGCCACATCTTCGGCCTCGGCATGATGGTGTTCGTCATCGGCGTGATCCTCGCCTTCCGCTCGAAGGAGCGGGCCGCGGACAATCCCTGGGGTCCGGGCGCGACCACGCTGGAGTGGACGCTGTCCTCGCCGCCGCCCTTCCACCAGTTCGAGACGCTGCCCCGCATCGTCGACGAGCCGGGCCACCACTGAGACGTCTTCGCGGGGGCTGCTTCGGGCAGCCCCCGCCCTTCCCCGGATCCTTCCGCGAAGGGTCCCGGCAAGGGCGGTGCGACGGTTTCGTCTGAGCGACGCTCGGCGGGATCCCCCCTTGTTCTCGGGCGAGCGACGCCCGGACGTTTGGAACTGTTCCGGTTCGCGTCTTCCGCACCGGAACGAGCGATCCCGCCGCGCGGGCCGGATCGCGAAAGCAGAATGGTTGCGGTGTCCATGACCACCCTGTCGAACAGCCTGCCCGTCGGCGCAGCGCCGGTCCCGGTCGTCGGCGGCGACGTGCCCGACTACTTCGCCCTGCTGAAACCGCGGGTGATGGTGCTGGTGATCTTCACCGCCCTCGTCGGCATGGTCGTGTCGCACGGCCACGTCCCCCCGGCCGTCGCCGTGATCTCGCTGCTGATGATCGCGATCGGCGCCGGCGCATCGGGCTGCCTCAACATGTGGTGGGACGCCGACATCGACGCGATCATGACGCGCACCGCCAAGCGCCCAATCCCGGACGGGCGCATAAAGCCCGACGAGGCCCTGGCCTTCGGCCTCGTGCTCTCGGTCGGCTCGGTGATGGTGCTCGGCCTCGCCGCGAACTGGCTGTCGGCGGGGCTTTTGGCCTTCACCATCGTGTTCTACGCGGTGATCTACTCGATGTGGCTGAAGCGGGCGACCGCGCAGAACATCGTGATCGGCGGTGCCGCCGGTGCGCTTCCCCCGGTGATCGGTCAGGCAGTGGTCACCGGCTCGGTCGGCATCGAGTCGCTGGTGCTGTTCGCGATCATCTTCATCTGGACGCCGCCGCACTTCTGGGCGCTCGCCCTGGTGAAGGCCGACGAGTACGCCAAGGCCGGCATCCCGATGATGCCGAACACCGCGGGGCCGACCTCGACCCGCCGCCAGATCATCTACTACACCTTGCTGCTCGCGCCGCTCGGCCTCGTGCCGGTCTGGCTGGGCTTCGCCGGCCTGCTCTACGCGATCGTCGCCGTGATCGGCGGCCTCGGGATGCTCGCCTTCAGCGTCCAGGTCTTCCGCAACCGCGAGGGCGAGGCCGAGAAGCGGGCCGCGATGGGCATGTTCGGTTTCTCGATCCTCTACCTGTTCGTGCTGTTCTCGGCGCTGCTCGCCGAGCAGAGCCTCGGCCTGTTCCGTCCGGTCTTCGCCTGATGGAATACGATCCGCACGGCTTCCCGAAGATTGAGCTGCGCCCCCTCACGCCCGAGGAGGAGGCGCGCCGGCGCAAGCGCTCGATCGCGATCGCCCTGGCGCTCGGCGCCATGGTGCTGCTGTTCTTCGTCCTGACGATCGCCAAGCTCGGGCCGCAGATCCTGAACCGGCCACTCTAGATGACCGCGCCGAACCAGAACCGGACGATGCTCCGCACCGCGTTCGCCTGCGGCGGCATCGCCGTCGGCATGATCGGCCTCGCCTTCGCGTCGGTGCCGCTCTACGACGCCTTCTGCAAGGCGACGGGCTACGACGGCACTCCGCGCCAGGGACCCGCGCTGACGGCGGGCGTCGCCACCACGGACAGCATGGTCGTCCACTTCGACACCAACGTGTCGGCAACGCTTCCGTGGCGGTTCAAGGCCGAGTCGCGCAGCGTCGAGTCGCGCCTCGGCGAGACCAAGACGGTGTTCTTCCAGGTGAAGAACGCCGGCACGACGCCTTCGACCGGCGTCGCGACGTTCAACGTCCAGCCCGGGTTGATGGGCAGCTACTTCGTCAAGATCGAATGCTTCTGCTTCAAGGAGCAGACGCTGCAGCCCGGCGAGACCCTGGACGTGCCGGTGGTGTTCTACATCGATCCCGACGTGCGCAAGGATTCGAACACCGCGCATCTCTCCGAGATGACGCTGTCCTACACCTACTTCGCGTCGAAGAACGGCGAGCCGATCACCGCGGCGGTGGCGACCACGGGTCCGGCGGGAAACAAGCGGGATTTCTGAGCGGACCAAGCGTGACAACAAGCGCTCGCCTCCGCTAAGGGTGCGGGCAGACCGGACGGGTCGAACCGCCCGAATTCGGCGTTCAGGGATAAGCGGACCGAGAGCCGGCGACGGCGCAGGACCGACGGGGTCGAGGAGAGACGGGTAAGATGGCCGAGGCGCACGCCAAGAATCACGACTTCCATATCCTTGCGCCGAGCCCGTGGCCGCTCATCGGCGCCTTCTCCGGCTTCCTGATGGCGTTCGGTGCCGTGTTCTGGATGAAGAGCCTGCAGATCGGCACGCTCACGCCCGGTCCCTACATCTTCGGCGCCGGCAGCCTCGGCGTTCTCTACACCATGTTCTCGTGGTGGAAGGACGTCGTCCACGAGGCCAACCACGGCGATCATACCCGCGTGGTGCAGCTCCACCACCGCTACGGCATGATGATGTTCATCGCCTCCGAGGTGATGTTCTTCGTCGCGTGGTTCTGGGCCTATTTCGAGGCGGCACTCTACACCGCCGATCCGATCCAGGCCTCCCGCGTCGGCTTCACCGGCGGCGTGTGGCCGCCCAAGGGCATCGAGGCCTTCGATCCCTGGCACCTGCCGCTGCTGAACACCCTGATCCTGCTGACCTCCGGTACCACCGTGACCTGGGCGCACCACGCGCTGCTGCACGACGACCGCAAGGGCCTGAAGTACGGCCTCTGGCTGACGGTGATCCTCGGCCTGCTGTTCACCGCATGCCAGGCATACGAGTACGGCCACGCGCATTTCGGCTTCGCCGGCAGCATCTACTCCTCGACCTTCTTCATGGCGACGGGCTTCCACGGCGCGCACGTCATCATCGGCACGATCTTCCTCGGGATCTGCCTGTACCGGGCCTATCTCGGCCAGTTCACGGTCAAGCAGCACCTCGGGTTCGAGTTCGCAGCCTGGTACTGGCACTTCGTCGACGTGGTGTGGCTGTTCCTGTTCGCCGCCATCTACGTCTGGGGTTCGGGCGCCGGGCACGCCGCCCACTGACCACGGACGAGACACGGATCCCCGACGACGCATGAGGGGATTGCGCTGAAGGGCGGCTCAGGCCGCCCTTTTTCGTGTCCGGACACCCATATCGTCTCGGAGGCCGGCGCACCGATCGTCGCTACCGGGCTTCACGCCTTGCAAGGAGTCTGAGTTTGGCCCGGACCTACACGCCACAAGCACCGATCCCCACCGGCCTGCGCGGCCGATGCCCCCGCTGCGGCGAAGGGCACATGTTCAAGGGATTCCTGACCGTCGCCCCCTCGTGCGAGGTCTGCGGCCTGGATTACGAGATGTTCGATTCCGGCGACGGCCCGGCCTTCTTCGTCATGTCGATCGTCGGCCTG
>CAZZZJ010000028.1:0-15901 GCA_964658355.1 Beijerinckiaceae bacterium | reverse complement strand
GGAGGTCGTCCCGGCCGTCGCCCCCGTCCAGAAGGTCGTTCCCGTCGCCGCCAAGAAGAAGGTCGTCCCCGGCGCCCCCATGGAGGATATCCCGGCTCGAGCCACCGATGAGGATGTCGTTCCCGTCCTCCCCGAACAAGATGTCGTCTCCGTCGCCGCCGATCAGGACGTCGTCGCCAGGACCGCCCCAGAGGACGTCGTCGCCGGGACCGCCCACGAGGTGGTCGTTGCCCGCCCCGCCGAACACCACGTCCGCGCCTTCGCGGGCATAGACGGTGTCGTTGCCGCTTCCGGCCTCGATCACGTCGGAGGCGGGCGTGCCGACGATCATGTCGTCGCCGTCCGAGGACGGGGTCTCGGTCGGATCGGCCTTCACCACGGTCAGGAACGCGGTCTCGTCGGCGGACAGGGCCCCGTCAGACACGCCATAGGTGAAGGTCACGGAACCCAAATGGCCGTCCTCGGGGACGTAGAGCCACTGGTCGGCGTCGAGGGGCTGAAGGAAGCCGGAATCGACGTGAAGATGGGTGACGGTGAGCACGTCCCCATCGGGGTCGGTGGCCTTGGAGACGAAATCCGCCACCGAGACGAGGATCGCCTGATCCATCATTGAATCGTGGAGCTGGACGGGACCCGTCACCACCGGCCGCCTGTTGCCCGGGGCCGCCTCCGTGCCCTTGGACGGCGCGGCCAGCTGGCCGCCCCCCGAGGCGGGTGGCTTCGTCGCGCCCTCCTGGCCCTGGGTTCCCCCTTCCGCGCGGGCGGGCTCGGCGGACGACGCGCTCCCCTGCCCCGGGCGGGCGGCCTCCGGAGACGAGGCCGCGCCGGCATCCGACGGCGCTTGCCTGCCATCCTGAGATGCCGGTGCGCCCCGCTTCACGAGGCCGCCGGGTTCGAGAGCCCCGGCCTCGGCGGGCTTGTCCGCATGGCTGCCGCCGCTCGCCCCGGCGGCCCTCATCGGCGCGCCGCCGCTCCCCGTGACGTCCCCCTTGATGGGCGGAGCCTGATGCACGCCGATCCCCGGCGGCGGGGGAGCCTCCGGCCGGGTCGGCATCAGCGTGAGATGCGGTCTCGCCGCGTCCTCGTTCACCTCGAAGCGTTGTGCGAAGCTCTCCGCGACGTCCAGGCTCGCCTCGAATAGGGCCGCCCCCTCGATCACGGGCGCGGCCGGCTCCGGAGGCGCCGACGAGCCCCGGCCACCCGGCCCCGCCTCGGCCGCCGGGTCGTCGTCGTTGGCGGGGGCCGGGACGGGCCCGTCGGGCTCGGGCTTCGGCTCGTGATGGATTTGCGGCGGCCGCGGCGCCAGGAAGGCCTTGAGCATGCCCACGATAGCGATGAGCATGCCGGGGGCGACCGCCGGCAGGCGGATGCCGCCCTCGTCGTACTCGAACCGCCGCCGCGGGGCCGTGGCCGCGATGTCGTCGGGCAGTCCAAGCCTCAGGTGATCCGGGTCGGGCATGTCAGGCTCCCGCCGGCACGGGCTGCGGCTTGGCGGAGCCCGGGAACGGGATCGGCGCCGCGTTCTTGAGGATCTCGGCGTGGGGTCCTAACGCCACGAGCTTGCCGGCGCGCACGACGCCGACATAGTCGACCGATTCGAGGACGCGGGGCCGGTGCGCGATGACGATGACGATGGCGCCGCGCCGGCGCATGGCATCAATAGCGTTCCCGAGGGCGACCTCGCCGTCGCTGTCGAGATTGGAGTTCGGCTCGTCGAGCACCACGAGGAACGGATTGTCGAACATGGCCCGGGCGAGGCCGATGCGCTGGCGCTGCCCGGCCGAGAGCGACAGGCCGCCCGGACCCAGCTCGGTCTGGTAGCCCTGCGGCAACTGGGTGATCATGTCGTGGACGCCGGCCGCCTCGGCGGCGGCGATGATCGCGGCATCCTCGGCCTGCGAGTCGAACCGGCTGATGTTCTCGGCGATCGTCCCGTCGAGGAGCGACACCTCCTGGGGGAGATAGCCGATCTCCCGGCCGAGGATGTCTGCACGCCACTGGTCGAGGTCGGCACCGTCGAGGCGGACGCTTCCGCGCAGGAGGGGCCATACCCCGACGAGGCCCTTGACGAGGGAGCTCTTCCCGCCGCCGCTCGGTCCGATCAAGCCAAGGGCGCAGCCGGCCATGAGGTCGAAGCTCACGTCGCTGAGGAGGACGGCGCCCGAACCGGGGGCGACGACCGTGAGGCCCTGCACCTTGAGGCTCGCGCTCGGCCGCGGCAGCGCGATCCGCCTGTCGCTCTCGTCGAGGGTCGCCAGGGTGTGCCGCAGCCGCCGGAGGCTGCGCCGGGCGGCCACGACGACCTTCCAGTTGCCGATGGCGAGATCGACCGGGGCGAGGGCCCGGGCGGAGGCCACGGAGCAGGCGATGATCGAGCCCGCCGACAGCTCGCCGGCGATGGTGAGGTAGGCGCCGAGCCCGAGCAGGGCCGATTGCAGCATCATGCGCACGACTTTCGAGAGGGATCCGAAGGTGCCGACGATGTCGCTCGTGTACATCTGGATGCGCAGATGCTCGGCGTTGGCCTCGCGGAACCGGGCCACGGCCCGGTCGGCGAAGCCCATCGCCTTCAGGATGTCCGCGTTGCGGGCATGGGCGTCCGCTAGAAGGTTGCGGCGGACGGTGGCCTTATGGAGCTTCGCAGCCGAGTGCCGGGTGAAAAGCTCCGTTAGACCCGTCAGCACACAGAGGATCACGGCGCCTCCAATGGTCAGCAGGCCGAGATAGGGGTGGAGCAGGTAGACGAAGACGAGGAAGATCGGCATCCAGGGCAGGTCGAACAGCGCCACTGACGCGCTGCTTGATAGGAAGCCGCGTACCGTATCCACGTCGCGGCTCCGCTCCATCGCCTCGGCCGTGGAATAGCCGTAGCGGGTCATCTCGATGACCACCTCGTGCGCCAGGGGGGCGAGACGTGCGTCGAACCGGGCGCCCATCCGGACTAGGATCTGAGAGCGCAGCGTGTCAAACACGCCCTGGAACAAGTAGAGCCCGATCGCCAGGACGGATAGGGCGACTAGCGTCGGGATGCTCCCGCCCGGGATCGCCCGGTCGTAGATCTGCAGCATATACAGGGAGCCCGTGAGGGCGAGGACATTGATCACCCCCGAAAGCAGGAAGAGCGCGAGGATCATGCCCCTGAACGAGCCGATCTTCCTCGAAAGATCCGCCAACTCGGTCGGCTTCTTGTTTCGCTGCGTAGCCATAGCTTTTCACACCGGAACGGAGGTGATGGGAAGCGGGAAGCCGGTTCGAGCCGGAGGGAGGACCCTCCGGCTCCGTGAGATCAGTGGACGGTGTGGAAGCTCTCAGCCGTCAGGGCGTGGTTGCCGTCGAGCATGATCTTGAAGTCGGCCGCGGTGCCGCCCGTCGTGTTGCCCTGGACGAGCGTCTGCTCGTGGCCGGCTAAGGTTTCGTGCGTGACGATCACCTGCCCCGCCGCCGTGAAGTTCGTCCCGGCGAAGAGCACGAAGGATTGCTGCCCCTCCGTCGAGGCGTCGGCATCGATGCCCGAGAGATCGATGACGTCGCCGGGATGGAAGTTCTTGATCGTGTCGCCGTTCGCGTCGGCGGAGGAGCGGAAGACGTAGCTGTTGTGTCCGCCGCCGCCGTCGAGGACGTTGATCTCGTCGTTGGCGACGATCGTGTCATCGCCGGCGCCGGTGATGACGTTCTCGAAGCCGAAGATGGTGTCAGAGCCGCTGCCGGCGCTGAACACGGACCCGTGGTGATCGACACCGTGGCCGAGATCGACCGTGATGGTATCGGCGATCGCCGAGTAGTCGATCGTGTCGCTGCCCGCCTCGCCGAAGTACAGGTCGTCGCCGTCTCCCACCGTGGCGAGTATGCGGTCGTCGCCGCTTCCCGCCGAGATGACGTCGTGGCCGGCGCCGCCCTCCAGGGTGTCATTACCCGCGTCGCCAAAGATGCGGTCGTCGCCCGCGTCGCCGGCGATTACGTCCTTGCCGGCGCCGCCGAACAGGTCGTCGTTGCCCGCTCCGCCGAAGATCAAGTCGTTGCCGTCCCCGCCCCGCACGAGGTCGTCGCCGGCGCCCGCCTGGATCACATCGGCTCCGGCGGTGCCGAGGATCAGGTCGTCACCGCCCTGTCCCATGATCGTCGCCGCGTCGCCGTGCCCGATCAAGAGATCCGCGTCGGGTGTGCCGAGGAGCGCATCCCCGGCATGGGTCCCATCGCTAGCCCCATCGACGGTCCCGAAGTTCCCGCCGTCCGGCGTGCTGCCTGTTCCCGCGCCGGCGTCGACGGTCGTGCCGGTCCCGGTGTCCTCCTGCTCCCCGGTCGTCCCCGTCCCCGCGCCCGGGACGGCGCCGGCCGGGGCGCTGTCGCTCGCCGTCCCATGCTGCAGGACCACGTCCTGGGGCCGGAGGTCTCCGACAACGTGACCGGTCGCATTCGTGTCGAAGACGATGCGGTGGTTGGAGGTGAGGGCGGAGATGTCTACGGTGTCACCGCCGTCCGCGTCGTTGATGTGGATGGTGGAGTAGGCGAGGCTCGTCGGGCTGAAGTTGCCGTGGATAGTGACGGTGTCGGTCCCGGCGCCGGTATTGATGACGATCTCCTCGACGTTCACCAGTTCCGCCGCGACCACGCCGTTGCGCGTGATGACGATCTCCCCTGCGAGGTTGTGGAGGCCGGTGAGCCTTGCAATCTGCGCCTCCGCTAAGGTGTAGACGCCGAAAGCCTCGCTCACCGCGGCGTTGCCGTTGGCCGCAGTGTTGTTGCCGGAAACGGTCGAGTTGAGCACGAACGTGTCCGTTCCGGCGCCCCCATCGACGACGTCGTGGCCGTCGGTGGTCACGAAGACGGTGGTTATGGGGTTCCGCCCCCCGCCCACGGTGACCGACCCGGTGGCGTTCCACACGATCGTGTCGTTGCCGCCGCCGCCGTTCAGCGTGTCGTTCCCGGTCGTGCCGATGAGGATCTCATTGGCCGCCGTTCCGTTCACCGTGCTGCCCACCTGGCGGACCACATCGACCGCCCCGGTCACGCCGTTAACGAAGTAGTTGAACGTCCCGCCGGGGGTGGCGTTGTCGGTGGTGACGCCGACCGTCTGGGTCGCGTTCGCGTGCGAGACGGTGGAGAGACCGCTGGCGGGGCTGGCTCCGCTGATGGACAGCGGCGAGTCGGGATCGACGTCGTTCGCGAGCAGGACCGTATCCGGCACGACGAACGTGGTCGCGTTGGTGACGATGTGGTCGGCGCCGGTCACCGTCGGGTCGTTGACCGGCGTCACCGCAACCGTGGTCGTCGCTACGTTGCTGTCTTTGAACCCGTCGTTGACCGTCACGTCGATGTGACGGGCCGCGTTCGTGGGGTTGTCGTTGCTGGGGTTGGAGAAGGTGATCGCCGCGAGCGCCGTCTGGTAGTCGACGTGACTGGCGACGCCGTTCAGCGTGACGGTATGCCCGTCCGCCGACACCGTGGCGGCGATGCCCGGGGGCATCGTGCCGGCTCTCAGGATGTCGCCGAGCACCGCGTCCTTCAGCACGGCAGTCGCGGAGGCGATCGTCGTATCGTCCGGATCGGTGATCAGCGGCGTCGAGGCGATCGCCGCCGGCGTCAGCTGCTCGGTGTAGCCGGTGGAGTAGGCGTTGCCGGGGAACTGGTCGGCGACGACCGCCGTGGTGACCCGAACATTGTCGACCGTAAGCGTGTGCGCGCCCGTGCCGCCGACGGTCGCGACGGCGCCGACCTCGAACTTGAGCAGCGCGTTCGCCGAAAATCCTCCGGCCAGCGCGCTGACCGTGAACGAGTAGGCGGTAGTATTGAAGCTTGCGTTCGTCGCGCCGTCGAAGACCTTCACCGGGACGAAGGTCGTTCCATCCGCGGCGAAGGAGACCGTCACCGTCTCCCCGGTGCCGAAGTTGGTCTCGTTGACGTTGAAGCTGATCGTCGCGTTGGCCTTGCCGGACAGGTCGACCGCCCGCTGGATCGACGCGCCGTCGCCGGCGCCAAAGCGGAGAGCCGGGTTGGTATTAAGGAAGCCCGTCCCGGCGACTTGGATCTGCCCGGTCGAGTAGGCATTTCCCGTTGCCGGATCGTTGAATTCCGTCCAGTTCCCGGCCCAACTGTTGCCCGACCCGTACGAATTTGCGCCTAACACGGGGAACGCGAAGGTGTCGGTCGCGACGGTCGAGTTCTGGACCTGCGCGACGTAATGCAGGTCGAGGGTCGGCGCGATGTCGAAATAGGCCGCCGGGCTGATGGTCTGATCGGCGAACTTCAGCTTGTCGATGCCGATCAGAAGGTCGGTTCCCTCGCTCGTCAGCGGATTCCCGTTCGCATCGACCAGCGGGTTGCCGTTCGCGTCGGTGAAGTCGGCGCCCGTCCGGTTGTCGGTGATCTTGACCGCCAGAACGCTCGACCAGTTGGCGTGCGGGTTGGCGACGACGTTGCCGACCGCATCCAGTGCGGTGAGCGTGTATTGAGCGAGGTTCCCGGTGTAGACCGCCGTATCGACGCCCTTGTGGGTGTTCGTGGCGTCGTCGCCGAGCACCGTGTCCTTGAACATCTTGGTGCGAAGCATTTCGGTGAAATGCTTGGTGAACATCGCCGTCTGGGCATGGCCCAGCAGCCCGCTGTCGTCGATGGTTTCGGAATACAGCACCCGGTGGGAAGCGCCCTGGTAGAGCGCATCCTGCATCTGTTGATCGTCGGTGAGGCCGGGATTGTTGTTGTTGTGATCGTAGCCCGAGTTGTATTTGCCGATCAGCGCATCGAGGCGGATCGAGCCGCCGACGAGGATGTCGTTGCCGCCGAGCCCCTGGAGGATGTCGTTGCCGGACCCGCCGATCAGCCAGTTCTGGCCAGCGATCGAGGCGTCGGCGCCGTTGCCGGCATCGGTGGCGTCGCTACCGGTCAGCTTGTCGTCGCTGACCGAGCCGATGACCCCGTCGATCTGGAACGAGGGCACCTGGACGGGGGAGCCGTTGACCGTCACGTTCGGGTTGGCCTGGTTGCCGATGTCGAAGGTGACGCCGCCCGGGCGGGCGTTGTTGTCGCTGAAGTCGATCAGGTCGAAGCCCTTGTCGTTGACGTCGACGCCGTCACCGCCCAGCACCTCGTCCGATCCGATGGTGAGCGCCCCCGTCGGGTCGCCGGGACGCAGGATGTCGTCGCCGTCCCCGCCGAACAGCTGGTCCTGGTCGGCGCCGCCGACCACGATGTCGTCGCCGTTGTCGCCGTAGAGGATGTCGCCGCCCGAACCGCCATCGACGTAGTCGTTGCCGTCGCCGCCATGGGTGAACGGGTCGGTGTCCTGGCCGCCGTAGACCCTGTCGTCGCCGGATCCGGCTGACAGCTTGTCGATGCCGGTGCCGCCGTCGAGGAGGTCGTTGCCGGCCCCGCCGATCAGCTGGTCGGAGCCGTTGATGTCGCTGCCGGAGGACTCGCCGTAGAGGAAGTCGTCGCCCGAGCCGCCGTCGATCAGGTCGGGGTTGTCGCCGCCGTAAAGCGTGTCGCTGCCGGCCCCGCCGTACAGCCGGTCGATACCATAGCCGCCGTAGATGATGTCGTTGCCGTCGTCGCCGTAGACGGTGTCGTCGCCGCCCTGTGCGTAGATCAGGTCGTCTCCCTTCGAGCCGACGATGACCTCGCTCGATTCGGCGCCGCTGTTTGGCGTCCCGTCGAGGTTGGCGTAGGCGTTGAGGGCATAGACGTTGTCGCCGCCGTGGTACTCGGCGCTCATCGGGTTGTCGGCCGAAAGCCGCGTATCCTGGATGTAGGTCTTGCTGTCGATGGTGATCAGCTGGCCGTCATGGACGTTGCTCATGCCGCCGTTGGAGTAGATACCGAGCGTGCCGTTGGCCACCGCTGCGATGTCGCCATACTTGTGCTCGTTCATCGTGGTCTGGGCTTCGACCCCCGACGCGACGACCTCCTTCTGCGCGCCGAGATCGACGTACTGGTCGGCGTATCCGAAGATGTTGCCGTTCAGGTGGGTCAGCCCGGTATTGCGCTCGACGATGTCCTTCAGCTGGCCGTTGGCGACCTCCTCGCCGAACTGCTGACCGGCGAGGCGGTAGAGGTAGTAGAAGCGGTCGCCGTCCATCAGCGACTCGATCTGCGTCACGAAAACCTTGTCGAACGTCTCGCCGAGAAGGCCGCCGGGCTGGTGGACCTCCGCGAGTCCGCCCAGCCACGTGTCGATCTGGTTGAAGGCCAGCGTGCCGGCACCGCCGTGGGTCACGTCGCCGGAGAGGAAGGCGTAAGCGCGGGATACCATGTCGCTCACGGTGCCGGACCATCCCAGGATGGATCCCAGGACGCCGCCGGCCGTGTCGTCGGCGAAGGCGTGGGTCGCCAAGTCCATCACCGCCTGCGCCTTGTCCACGGCGCCGTCGAAGGCATAGGCAGCGATGAAGTTCACCAAGGAACTCGGGTGCTGCATGTTCTGGCCGAAGTCGTTCCAGCTGGTGTAGCGGACCATGCCGAGCGCTTCGCGGAAGTCGTTCAGGGTCGGCATCCCGACATCGCGTCCCCGGGCGATGTTGATCGCCGCGAGGTCGAGGGGCTGGCCGAGCAGCCCCTGGTTCAGCGCCGGGGTGACGAACTCGTCCACCTCGTTCTGCTGCTGGTGGGTCATGCCGAGCACGATCGAGCCGGGCCCGACGTCCCCGAACTTCTCCGGGTTCAGGAACGCGTCGTGCAGCGCGTAGCCCATGATCTTGCCGGTGATGCCGCCGGTCGGATCGATGGTGTCGATGGTCTCGCGCAGGGTCGAGTGGCCGAAGCGGAACGCGACCTGCGAATATTCCAGCGTGACGTCCGGCTGCTTGTCGGGCGAGTAGCCGACGAACTCCTGGATGTTCGGAGAGACGTTGCGGGCGTACTGATCGACCGCCGCGTGCTGGTACTCCATCTCGACAATCAGTTTGGCGCCCAGGAAGACCTTGTCCTCGTTCCAGGCGATCGAGCCGTCCGAACGGATGAAGTCGCCGGCCGCGTTCGTGGAGCCGGTATCGATTTGGAACTCGTGCAGCTTGGCGTGGGTGACGTCGTTCGTCGCGATGTCCTGCCGGTGCAGCGCGTCAATCAGGTTCTGGACCTGGAAATTGTGCTCCTCGTGGAACACGTGATGGATCGAGGTCAGGCCGAAGTTCTCGTTCGCGCGGCCGTCGCCGGCGATATAGTGATCGCCCACCGAGGCCAGCAGGATGTCGCTGACGGCGCTGCGGACACCCTCCACGAGACCCGACATGATGCTGAAGTCGGCGAAGTTGACCCAGCCGGCCAGGGCGCTGGCGCCTGTCAGGTTCGTGCCCGCGGGAAGGGCGGGCTGGCCCGGCCCCATGTTCATGTCCGACCCGAGGTGAAGGGTCAGGACGTCGTCGGCATTGAAGCCGAAGGTGTCTCCGGGCCGGATGCCGTGGGCGCTCAGGTAGGTGATCGCCGCCAGGACTTTCTGCGTCTCCGCGGAGGTCTCTCCCTGCGCCTGCAGGAGGTGCACCGTGTCGAAGCGCGGGTTCATGTCCAGCAGGATCGACTCGCCGCTGGTGCCCGCCACCACGTGCCCGGCGGCGTCCCGGTTGCGCAGGTTGCCGATGTCGTCCCAGGTGAGCGCGTCGCGTCCGGTGGCGTCGATATGTGCGCGCAGTTCGTTGAGGGTCGGCAGGGTGTCGTTGGTCAGCGTGCCGTCGGGCTTCGCCCACTGCGTCTGCAGCGTGTGGCCGTCCAAAAGGTTCATGCCGGCATGAAAGCTGCTGCCGCCGTCTGTCGAGACCCATTCCCGCAACAGGTTGGTGCGCTGCTCGTCCGAGCCGTAGGTCTGGCTCTGGTCGATGAAGGGCGAGACGTGGTTGGTATATTCGCTGCCCTTCGCGTCGAGCGTCTGCACCGTGGAGCGGTTGATAGTGATCTCGGTGACCGGCCGACCATCCGCACCCAACATCCCGTAGAGCGGATCGTCGACGCCGAGCGCGATCTTGATGGTGACGTTCCCGCCGGTGCCGTTCAGCTGGCCCTTGTCGATGAAATCGAGGCCGTGATCGAAGAACTGGCCGAACAGCACGAAGAAGCCGTTTGAGGGCGAGACGCCCGGGTTGAGGCCGCCGATGAAGTGGTCGTCCTGGCCGGCCGAGGCCGCCAGGCGGGCCTGAGTGTCGACCTGGCCCTCGCCGCCGTTCTTCACCGTCTCGAGCACGCCCCAATCGAGGACCTTCGCGTCGCCCGTCAGCGGGTCGTAATAGATCTCGTTGACGGTGTGGTGGGCGGCATCCTGATTCGGCGTGGTGCCGTCCGCGAGGAACTGGTGGTTCGCCCAGGTATCGTAGGTAACGCCGGCAGTGGTGGTCGTCCGGCTGATCATGCGCGGCGTGTAGTCGATGACGTTCTTCAGGTTGATCGCCCTGCCGTCGGAAGCGACGGTATTGCCTTCCAGGGGCGCTTCGTTGGGCCCGAACTGGGCGGCCTGCACCGTGTAGTCCTGATGCGCCAAGGCATAGGCGGTCTTGAAGGAGTGATAACGGCCGTCGAGTTCGGCGCCCGACAGCGTCGTGACCGTCTGGCCCGAAACCGTATCGACCGTGACCTGCTTGCCCGACGTCGGCACAATCGACGTTCCTGTCGTCTGCGTCGTCCCGTAGGCGGTGGTCAGCGTGGTGATCAGTTGGTCCTTTAGGTAGTCGTAGCGGGTGGTCGTCGCGGTGGAGTCGGTGATGGTCGTCGTCTCGGTCGGGACCAAATGGTGGCCGTCGATCACCACGGTGGACAGCGTCTTGGCGATGGCGGTCTCGACGGTCGTGCCGGTGGTGATGATCTCGTGCAGCGTCTTCGTGACGCCGGCGGGGACCGAGGAGTCTTTGTAGACGTAGACGCCGCTGTCCGAGAGCTGCTGGATGTTTGTATCGGCGGTCGTCACCGCCGGATCGACGGTGGTCACTAGGATCGGCCCGGTGGTGGCATCGCCGGTGACCTGCACGAGGTAACCGCTGTAGTCCGCCGTGACCATCCGGGGGAAGATCTGCCCTGTATCGCCGTAATGGGCGAGAACCGGTGTAAGGTTGTTCCAGTAGCCGCTGACGTCGCGGGTTCCGGACAGGTCGGTGAAGTTCTGGTAGGACTGGCCCCACTTGGCGAGATTGGCCTGCGCGCTCCCCTGGTCAGCGTATTGGACGCCGTTGAAGTCGTAGACCGGGCCCGTTCCGTCCCACGCGACGATGATGTTGCCCGAGGCGTCGAACAACGGCCGGAAGTCGACCTGATCGATCAGGAAACTGATGTCCGTCGCGTTGATGACGAACGGCTTGAGGCGCGGGTTGAAAGCCATCTCAGTTCTCCCAAGAGAGCAGCGGCCGGATCAGCCGCCTGCCCGAATGCCGCTTCTCGCATTCACCATTTCTTAAGGATTGCAGATGGACACGCCTTGGGAACGGCCTGAGGTCCAGCGAAAGTGCGGTCCGATGGTCCGAGTGGCGGGTGGGCCTGAAGTCCGGCGGTCCATTGGACCAAGGTCCGACGTGAGCCCCCGTCGCCCCGCGAAAACCCCGCCCGCGGAGCGGCCGGCGGCCTGCAACGAGGCCGCACCGTCCCCTGCCCCTGCCCCTGCGTGAGCTTCGGGGATCTCGTCGGATGAACGCCCGCCGAAACACCGCTATCGTGCGAAGATCCGCCCTTGAGATTCCGGTCTATCGAGACGTCTTTTCTTTCATCGATTGCCTTGAGAGCGCGATGAGCGCGGCTCCGGCTCACCTCATCCCCGGAACGAGGGGGCGATTCGGACGGCAGCCTGCCGTCGAGATCGGAATAGTCTCAGGCTGACTGGATGTCGCAGCCTGGACGGATGGGTCCGGGTGAGCCAACGTTGGACGATCACGTATCTTCGTGAGCAATGCCGAACTCAGCGGCGCGAAGCAGATTACATTCAGTTTTCAGACCCCTGAACAATCGGAATTCAGCCGTAATAATTTCAATACTGACATATTTTCGATTTTTCAAGTCGCAATATTTATTCTGCCTATTAAACATTAATTGTATATTCTGAGATTGATTAATATATTCGATTTACTGTCACCGCTTGACACACCAACTACCGATGAATCAACTAAGTAATATAATTTTTCAATACACCTATTTACAGCGCGCCAGATTTCGTCTAAATTTCGGCTATCAAGTTATCGCCCACGGAAGAGGCCGATGACGGACGAATGCACGGCCTGATGCCCCAGAAGTCAGATGCGCTGGTGTTCGGAAGACCGATAGGGGCGAGGCCCGAGGCCCTTCGTGGAATTCTGCGGCGACTGAAGCGGCACTGGTGGGCCTCAACCCTGTTCGTCCGATTCTCCGTCATCACACTGCTCGTACTTTTTCCCGCGACGATTTGGCTGGGCAACTGGGTGAATCACCGCATCGCGGCGGGGGTGCTGCGGGGGGCGGCGGGTCCGACCGCCCTCTATCTTAGGCACCTGATCGAGCCCCGCGTGCAGAGCTTCGCGGAGCCATCCGCCAGATTCCTGTCCCGGGAGGACGAGGCTTCGCTCAAGGCCCTCTTAGTCGATCGCGCGTTCCGACAGCAGGTCGTGTCGATGAAGGTCTGGGCGCCGGACGGCACGGTCATCTTCAGCAGCGATCCGTCGCTGGTGGGACATTCCTATCGCCCCGCTCCCCTCGAAGGAGCTCTGGCCGGCAACATCACGATCGCCATGTCGAGCCTCGATGAGGACGACGGAGAGTACGAACGGGCCATTGGTCAGTCGCTGTTCGAAATCTTCGTGCCGCTGTACCGGACGAGCGGCGAGGACATCATTGCGGCCGCCGAGTTCTACGTGAGCGGCCAGCGCCTTGTCGAGGAGACGGCGCAGGCCGCTTGCCATGCCTGGATGGTCGTCGTCGCGATTATGATCGCGCTCGGCGTGGTACTCCTCGCCATCGTCAGCCAGGAGAGCCGCATCGTCATCAAGCAACGCAGCGCGCTAAAGCACAGGGCCTATCAGCGCCAGAGGCTCCTGCGTCGGAACCAGGGTCTGCTGGAGCGCATCAACCACGCCCAGCGCCAGATTTCCCGAATCGACGACCGTGCCCGCCAGCGCCTGGGCGCGGACCTCCACGACGGGCCCATCCAGCTGATCAGCTACGCCACCATGCGGCTCGGAGACGTCAGGGAAAGCGTTCCTCCGGCCGAACGAAGCACCGTCGACGAGATTTGCAAGGTCGCCTCTGCAGCGGCCGCGGACCTTCGCATGATCTCCGGTGAATTGATCCTGCCCTATGGGGCAGGGCGCGACATCGGCTCCGTCCTGAGGTCCGTCATCACGCGCCACGAAGCTCGCACGCGCTCGACCGTCGCCTTCACCCTCACCGGCCGCCTCGTCCCGCTCCCGGACGAGGTCATCAGGTATGCCGCACGCATCGTACAGGAGGCTCTCACCAACGCGGTGAAGCACGCGGGCGGGCGCGGCCAAGCGGTAGACGCCAACCTAACCAACCGGGAACTGGTGCTGGTCATCTCCGACGAGGGGCCGGGCATCACCGCCTCCGAGCCCCTTGGTCCGGCGGACCGCTTACAAGAACCCTGCAAGGTGGAAGGTCTCGGACTCGCCGGCATCCAGGCACGGGCGGAAGCATTGGGCGGTGTACTCGTGGTGACGAACCGTGAGACCGGAGGAGCAAGACTCACCTGTACACTTTCGCTTCGAGCCTCTCCTGAGGTGCTGTGATGAACGCGAGGCGAATTACAATTATGAATTGGAAAATGTGGATAATTCGATGTTTCGGAACGAGTCATGAAAAGTGTCCTGCATAATTATTGACATCCTAAAAAATTCCGTTTCCCATTATTCAGAGCCGGACTCCACAAGAATCAAAATATGGCGCTCCGGCGAGCGGCGGGTATGCTTTGCCATGTTGGCCGCTGACCAATAATTATCTTAGTAAATGATGTTTGTATTCGAGGGGGGAAGCAACGATGGCAACGAGATCCGGGGCAGTGAGCGTCGCCATCGTCGATGATCACCCCGTGATGCGGCAAGGTCTCGCTGCGGTCATTGGATGTGGAGGCAAGTTCCGTATCGTCGCGGAAGGCGCGAGTGCGGGGGATGCCGTCCGGATCGCGGCCGAGTTGCAGCCGGATCTGATGCTCCTCGACCTTCAAATGCCTGGCGGCGGGCTCGATGCGCTGTCCCAGATCGTGGCCGCCTCACCCGAGGTGCGGTGCATCATGTTCACGGCATCCGAATCGGTCGAGGTCGCCATCGAGGCGATGCGGCGCGGCGCCAAGGGCTATGTTCTTAAGGGCGTCAGCGCCGTCGATTTAAGGGCGACCCTCTGGACGATCTTTAGCAACGGCAGCTACATCCTGCCGTCCTTTGCCAGCAAGGTCTTCTCCACTTCCTCGCCAGCCGCCCTCCCCGCCGCAAAAAACAACGAGTTGAGTCTGCGGGAGCAGCAGGTACTTCTAGAAGTCGCAAATGGATCTTCAAATAAGCAGGTCGCAATTAAGCTCGGCATCAGTGAAAAAACAGTAAAACATTACATGACAACGACAATGTCTAAGCTCGGCGTCGCCAATCGCGTCGCGGCCGTCATGCGCTTTCAGCGAGACAATCTCTAGCTCGTCGAGGATCACCGAGGCAAGCGACTCGGCCCTCGGCTAGGCGGAGCCAGAATATACCCAACGCCCCAAGAATGGATTCGGGGTTGTTTTATCAATAGATGAATTATCTTCTTCCTGCAGTGATGAATTCTGGGAGGCACGTACAAATTTTATTCATCAGGCGTAATTTATTTCATTTAAATATACATAAGCATCCAAATATGATTCACACTGTTACGATTTAAATTCAGATTGATTAACAAAAAAATAGATTGAGGCCAACGAAACCGTCAAAGTCCGCTTTTAGGAATTGCGCACAAGCAATTGGATGACTGAGATGGGCGCGAAGCTGTCGTTCATCTTGATCCGAGTGATCGTCTGGTTTCTTAATCTCGCTTCTCAGAATCAGAACGGTGGAAATCCACTCAACCCGGTCTTAGGTCGCCGTCTATCATGCTGCCACGAAGCGGACCTTCCGAGGCTCTGCTAAGGGTCGACACCGGACTGTCGCTTACCCGAAATTGAACGTCCGCTGCTGGGCGGTGGGCTGATGTCCGCTCCTGGCGCCAAGCTGAAATAGCGCTCCAATGCCTACTTTAAAGGCCGGTACTACGAGGCGCCACTCATCGTACAGGCCATCTCCTGGTACCTGCGCTACCCACTCAGCTACCGAGATATCGAGGAGCTGTTCCTGGAGCGTGGCCTGGAGGTCGATCACAGCACCTTGAACCGCTGGGTTCTGGCCTACGCGCCCCTGATCGAGAAGCGGCTACGTCAGTTCCGTCAGCCGCACTGCGGATCGGTCCACATCGACGAGACCTACATCAAGGTGCGCGGTGGTTGGCGCTACCTCTACCGAGCCATCGACAAGCACGGCAATCCGGTCGACTTCCTGCTGCCCGCCTACCGAGATCTCGACGCTGCCAAGCGGTTCTTCCGCATGATGCTGCAGAATTAGCGCCTCCTCGCCCCTGACCGGATCGGCACGGATGGCGCCGGCCCGTACCCGGCAGCCATCGTTGATAGCCGGAAGGCGGGTCTACTCCCCCAGACGCCGATCCAATATGTGACTAAGCACCTGCAGCAGGGCATCGAGAGCGACCACTACCGCGTGAAGCGGCCAATGCCGCGGTTGGGCGGCTTCTGTTCGTTCAATACGGCACGCCGCACTATCTGCGGCTTCGACGCCATGCTCTTGCTGCGCAACGTCTTCGGCTTTGCCGGCGCGTGGACCGTGCGCGAGTAAAACCGATTGCTCGCGGTCTGCTTCGGACTTCAAAAGGTCAACGAAATCTGAAACCTAGAGCCTGTTATGGACCCGTGGAGCGGGGATTCCAGATGAAGGGGCATGAC
>CAZZZJ010000027.1:7369-16364 GCA_964658355.1 Beijerinckiaceae bacterium | reverse complement strand
AGGGCAGGAAGGCGCCCTCGTTGCCGGGCAGGCCGTCCGTATCCTGGCCGCGCGTCTCGTAGCGCAGGATGAAGCCGTCCCGCATCAGGTCCCGGCCGATCGCCTCGACGGTGCCGACCACGCGCGGGTCGTCCTGGGGCAGGAAGCCCATATGGGCGATCAGCAGCAGGCTCGCATCGAGCTTCTTCGAGCCGTAATACTGCACGAAGCTGTTCAGCTCCTTGTCGAACCCCTTCTCGCAGACCTCGGCGTGGATGCGGTCGCGGATCGCCCGCCAGCGCTCGACCGGCGCATCGGGCGCGTCCGCCTGCCCGGTATGGCTGCGGATCGCCCGGTCGAAGGCGACCCAGGCCATCACCTTCGAATGGACGAAGTGCTTGCGCCCGCCGCGCACCTCCCAGATGCCCTCGTCGGGATCGCTCCACACCTTCTCCAGGTGGGCGATGATGGCCAGACCGACGCGCCAGCCGTCCTTGTCGCTCGGCATGCCGCGCATCCGCGCCTGGTAGAGCGCGTCGAACAGTTCGCCGTAGACGTCGAGCTGGAACTGCGAGACCGCGGCGTTGCCGACCCGGACCGGCTTCGAGCCCTCGTAGCCGGGCAGCCAGTCGAGCTCGATCTCGGGCAGCAGCCGCTCGCCGGCGATGCCGTAGAGGATGTGGGCCTGCTCCGGGTTGCCGGCCACCGCCCTCTGCAGCCAGTCGCGCCAGGCGCGCGCCTCTTCGAGAAAGCCGCCATCCATCAGCGCGAGCAGCGTGAAGGTCGAATCGCGCAGCCAGCAGAACCGGTAGTCCCAGTTGCGCACGCCGCCGAGATCCTCCGGCAACGATGTGGTCGGGGCGGCCACGATGCCGCCGGTCGGCCTGTAGATCAGCGCCTTGAGGGTCAGCAGCGACCGCTTCAGCGTCGCGTCCCAGGGCGTGCCCTGGGCGCAGCGATCGGACCAGTCCCGCCAGAACCGGTCGGTCTCGGCGAGCACCTTGCGCGGCTCGATGGGCGGCGGGTCGTCCTCGTGGCTCGCGCCGTAGCTCAGCGTGAACGCGACCGACTCGCCGGCATGGACCGTGAACGCCGAGACCGTGGTCTGTCCGTGCCCCTTGAGGTGCGCCTTGGTGCGCAACACGGCCTTGTGCGGGCCCGAGATCGCGCGGAGGTCGCCGAGCTCGTTGTGCGAGACCCACGGCACGGCCGAGCCGTAGTCGAAGCGCATCGCGAGATCCATGCGCATCGCGACACGCCCGTGGAGTCCCTCGACGAGGCGGATCAGGTGCGAGCCGTCGCCGGCCGGCATGTAGTCGATGACCCGGACCTCGCCCTCGCGAGTCTTGTGGTGGGTCTCCAGGACGAGGCTGCCCTCGCGGTAGGCCCAGCTGGTCTCGACATGGGCGGCCTGCGGCGCGAGGCGCCAGAACCCGTGCTCCTCGGTGCCGAGGAGGGACGCGAACAGGGCGGCGGCGTCGAAGCGGGGCCAGCACAGCCAGTCGACGCTGCCCTGCCGGCTGATCAGCGCAGCGGTGCGACCGTCGCCGATGAGCGCGTAGTCCTCGATGCGTGCGGCCATGAAACGGATCCGTCGCGGCCGGCGGCAGGCGCCGTCCGATGCACTGCACCTAGGTCGGCGAAGCGGCGCGGTCCAGGGCACGCCGGGGAAATCCGATCGCGCGGACGGCGAGGATCACCTCCCGGCCCCGGTCCCGCGACCGCACTGCAGCATGACGCCGGAGGTCGCCCGGCCTCAATCCAGGCCGTCGACCAGGACCCCGACGGAGCTGCGGAGCGACGAGGCACTGGTTTGCACGTAGGCCGCGGCGTCGCGGACGACGCGCACGGCCGGGACGAAGGGCAGGGCGAGGTCCGGCAGCAGGCCGTCGCGCACCTGGGCCTCCGCCTCGACGGGCGCCGGCCGCACGACCTCGGAGAACGGGTCGGGCCGGCGCGGCGGGCCTTCCGCGCAGCGCGGAGCGGTGCAGGCGCGCCGGAGCGGCCCGGCCGTCGCGACCCGGGCGGCCGGATGCGCCGCGGCGGCGGTCCGAACCTCCGGCAGGACGAAGCTCGGCGGGAACTGCGCGAAGGCGATCGCGGCCGGCGGCCGGGGCAGGGCGGCCTCGGCCGGCACCGCCGCATGGAAGGCGTGGGGCGCGACCGACGCAGCCGGAGCCGAAACGGACGGAGCCGGCTCGCGGCACATCAGCGAAGCCGCGCCGAGGACGAGCGCCGTCGCCAGGGTCGGAAGAAAGGGGAGGGAGAGGCGGCCGGCTCCATGGCCGTCCAGGGTCGCGAAGGAGACTGGCTTCGACATCCGATCCTTCGAACCTCCGCAACGGCGGAAGAAGTGCCCGGACTTTGCGGCGGAAGCTGGACCGTTTCCTTTCCGATCGGTTACCCGGATCGATCCATGCGCGGCGACGGAGACCGAGCAGACGCGGCGCGCGTTTGCGCGCGGCGGCGCCGACCGGAACGGGGCACGCCGCTTGCCTTGCGACGCTGCCGGCGGCATGCGTCGCGGCCAAGCTTCGACCTGACGCCCAGCACCGGGCCCCGATGACCGAAACCAGCCTCACCGTCGCCGTGATCGATCCGAGCCGGGCGCGTGCCGCGATCCTGGAGGAGGGCCTGCGCGCCGCCGGGATCGGCCGCGTCGTGGTGATGGCCGACACCGCCGACCTGATGGAGCGCGTCGCGGCGCTCGCCCCCGACGTGGTGGTGATCCACCTAGAGAGCCCGAGCCGGGACATCCTGGAGCAGATGTCGGGCGTCGCGCGCCAGGCCGAGCGGCCGGTGGCGATGTTCGTGGACCGCTCGGACGCCACCATGATGCAGGCGGCGGTCGATGCCGGGATCTCGGCCTACGTCGTCGACGGCCTGCGCCCCGAGCGGATCAAGCCGATCCTCGACATCGCGATCCTGCGCTTCAACGCCTTCTCGCGGCTGCAGCGGGAGCTGTCGGAGGCCCGGGGCGAGCTGGCCGACCGCAAGCTGATCGAGCGCGCCAAAGGCATCCTCATGAGCATGAAGGGCCTGTCCGAGGACGAGGCCTACAAGCAGCTGCGCAAGAAGGCGATGAACGAGAAGCGGAAGATCGCCGACATCGCGCGGGCGATCGTCACCGCCGCCGACCTGCTCGGATGAGGGCGCGATGAGACTTCGCAGATGAGACTTCACCTGGGCTACGTGCCCCTCTGCGACGCCGCGCCCGTGATCGCGGCCCGCGAGATGGGTTTTGCGCGCTCCGAGGGGCTCGACCTGGAGCTGACCGCCGAACCGTCCTGGGCGACGCTGCGCGACCGGCTGGCGCTCGGCTACCTCGACGCCGCGCACATCCTGGCGCCGCTGGCGCTGGCGAGCGCGCTCGCGCTGTCAGGGCCGCCCTCCGACCTCATCGTGCCGCTGTCGCTGAGCCTCAACGGCAACGCCATCACCCTGTCCAACATCCTCTGGGCGGAGATGGCGCCGGAGAGCGAGCGCCTCGCCGACGTCGCCCGCGCCTTCGGCCGGGTCGCCCGCGCGCGCAGGGAGGCCGGGCGGCCGCTGACGCTCGGCACCGTCCATCCGTTCTCCTCGCACACCTACCAGCTCCGGCTGTTCTCCGAGGCCGGCGGCCTCGATCCCACCCTGGTCCGGCTGGTGGTGGTGCCGCCTCAGCACAGCGTCGAGGCCCTGTCGCGCGGGATCGTCGACGGCTTCTGTGCCGGAGCGCCCTGGAACGCGGTCGCGGTCGCGGCGGGCCTCGGGCGCATCGCGGCGCTCGGCTGCGAGGTGGCGCCGGACGCGCCCGAGAAGGTTCTCGCCGTCGCGCCGCGGCTTGACGGCGCGATACCGCCCCTGGTGCGGGCCGTGGCCCGGGCCGGGCGCTGGTGCGCCGACCCGGCGAACCGCACGGAACTCGTCCACCGGCTCGCACGGCGGACCTATCTCGACCTCGATCCCGGCCTGATCGCCCGCACGCTCGGCGGGACGATCGTCCTCGACGGGACGGGCCTGCAGCGCGAGGCCCCTGCCTACCTGCGGCTCGACGCGGCGGCGCAGGAGCCGCGCAGCGCGCATGTCCGCTGGGTGCTGACGCAGATGAAGGCCGCCGGGCAGCTGCCGCCCGACGATCTCCTGCCGGCCGCGGAAGCGGTCTACCGGCCGGACCTCTACGCGGCGGCCGGATTGTCCGCGCCCTGAGGGCTCCCGGACGGGCCGGTCGGCACCGTCTCGAACCGGTATCCCGAACGTTCGCGCTCGGCGGAATCGGCGCTCGGAAAACGGAACGCGGCGGCTGCGACGCCGTTATGATTCTGCCATGCCAGGTTGCCGCAAGCTCGACACCGCCTCGTCCATTCCCGCCTCGCGCGGACGGGTGGAGCTCTCGGCCTATGTTCGTCACCGGGTGCGCCCGCCGCGGGCGACGAACGACAACCGCAGGGCCAGGCGCGCGCATCCGTGGCGGTGGGCGTTCCTCATCGGCGCCGTGCCGGTCGTCGGACTGATGGCGGCGCTCTCGACACTCATCTGAGATCCTCGCTCGGAAACGGGCCTTCCTGGCTCTCAGCGGCCGA
The DNA here is from genome assembly GCA_964658355.1 of Beijerinckiaceae bacterium. GTDB lineage: Bacteria > Pseudomonadota > Alphaproteobacteria > Rhizobiales > Beijerinckiaceae > Methylobacterium. Next base: position 11,823 of record CAZZZJ010000027.1, on the reverse strand, counting down.
CCCCAAGCGGTAGCCGGCGTCTTGGCGCGCCGCGCATCCGCCGTCGGGACCGAACGTCCCTGCCCGATCGCGCTTCAATCGCCTGATCTTTGTGCAGTGCACGCGCACGGCGCCGATCCCTGCGCCGACCGACCGCTCGCGTTCCCCGGCAGGTCCTGCAGCCCTCGGCTGAGGGCGCTCGCTTCATCCCACCCCGACAAGCCCCCTTTCGAACCGACTGGCACGGAACCTGCTGGATCGGACCGCCCCGTCAACGACGACGGGCAGCACCGTCAGCGAGGCCGCTGAACCGATATGTCCTCGCGGGCGGCAGCGCTCGCCCTGGGGGCGATCGGCGGCGGCTTTTTTCGTGGCGGACGTGCCCGGCTCATTCGAGGACGAGACCCTTCCACCGATGCTCAGAGCGCAGACGGATCAGGTTCCAGCCGCGGATATTCCGCGCGAGCGGCTCGTCGTCGTCGGAAACGGCATGGCGTCGCTGCGCTTCCTCGAGCGGCTGACGGAAGGGTCGCCCGGCCGCTACGACGTCACCGTCGTCGGCGCAGAGCCCGTGGCGGCCTACAACCGGGTGCTGCTGTCCTCGCTGCTCGGCGGAGAAGTCGACGAGGCGGCCTGCGCCTTCCGAGGTCTCGACTGGTACGCGAGCCACGGCATCCGCCTGATCACCGGCGCGCCCGCCACCCAGATCGACCGCGAGAACGCGCTGGTCGTCGTCGGCGAGACCCACGTCCTGCCCTTCGACAAGCTGGTTCTCGCGGTGGGCTCGGTGCCGATCCGCCTGCCGAAGCCGGGGATGGACCTGCCCGGCATCATCACCTTCCGCGACCTGGCGGACGTGTCGGCGATCCGGGCGGCCGCGGTCGGGCACGCGAAGGCCGTGGTCATCGGCGGCGGCCTGCTCGGGCTCGAGGCCGCGGTCGGGCTGGCGCGGCTCGGCGTCGACACCACCCTGCTGCACGTCATGGACCGCCTGATGGAGCGCCAGCTCGATCATTCCGCCGCCGCCCTGGTGCGCCGGGCGATGGAGGCCCGCGGCGTCAAGGTGCTGCTCGAGGCCGACACCGACCGCGTCGAGGGCGCGGGCCGCGTCGAGCGCCTGATCCTGTCGGACGGCACCGTGCTGCCGGCCGACCTCGTCGTCATGTCGGTCGGCGTGCGCCCGAACCTCGCGCTGGCGCAGGGGGCCGGGATCGAGACCGGTCGCGGCATCAAGGTCGACGACCGGATGACCACCTCCGACCCGCGGATCTTCGCGCTGGGCGAGTGCGCCGAGCATCGCGGCATGGTCTACGGCCTCGTCGAACCGGCCTACGAGCATGCCGAGACCCTGAGCCGCCACCTTTCCGGGCTCGAGGCGCAGTATTCCGGCACGGCGCTCTCCACGAGCCTCAAGGTCTCGGGCCTGCCGGTGTTCTCCGCAGGCGTCGTCGACACGCCCGACACGGCGGAAGCGATCGTGATGAGCGATCCGGGCGCCGGCCTCTACCGCAAGCTCCTGGTCGAGCGGGACCGCCTGATCGGCGCGGTCTTCGTCGGGGACATCGGCGAGCAGGGCCGGTGCAAGACCCTGATCCGCACCGGCGAGCCGGTCGGAGACCAGATCGACGACCTGATGTTCGGGCGGTCCGCCCAATCCCTCGCAGAACCCCTCGCCAACACCCTCGCAGCGTGAAGGAGGCAGACCATGGCTGAAGACTTCAACGCCGAGCAGAAGCGCTACCTCGAAGGCTTCGCCTCGGGCGTGGCCGCCGCCCGCCTCACCGGCGGGCTCGCCACGGGCCAGGGCGGTCCGCCGCCCGAGCCCACCGGCCCCGACGCGATCCACATCAAGGCCCAGGACGCCACGGTGAAGGCCGGCGGCAAGCTCTGCGAGCAGGAGAAATGGAAGCGCGCGGAGAACCCGTTCGAGGGTCACAACCGCCTGAAGGTCGAGGCCGCCGCCGGCAAGGCGCCCAAGCCCGAGGACAACTTCCGCTGGCGCTACCACGGCCTGTTCTGGGTCGCCCCGAACCAGACCTCGTTCATGGCGCGCCTGCGCATCCCTAACGGCATCCTGAACCACTGGCAGTTCGCCGGCATCGCGGACCTCGCCGACGCGCATGGCGGCGGCTACGTCCACGTGACCACGCGAGCCAACCTCCAGGTCCGCCACATCGCGCCCGAGCACGCCCAGCCCTTCCTCGACGGGCTCGTCGACATCGGGCTGACCGCGCGGGGTGCGGGCGCCGACAACATCCGCAACGTCACCGGCTCGCCCACCGCCGGGATCGACGCCCAGGAACTCCTCGACACCCGCCCGCTGGCGAAATCGTGGAACAACTGGATCATCAACGACCAGTCGCTCTACGGCCTGCCGCGCAAGTTCAACGTCGCCTTCGACGGCGGCGGCATCGTCGCGGTGCTGGAGGAGACCAACGACATCGGCTTCCAGGCGGTCGAGGTGCTGGAGGGCGCGGGCATCGCCGCCGGCGTGTGGATGCGGCTCGTGCTCGGCGGCATCTCCGGCCACCGGGATCTGGCCCGCGACACCGGCATCGTCCTGAAGCCCGAGGATTGCAACGCGGTCTCGGATGCGATCATCCGCGTGTTCATCGAGAACGGCGACAGGACCAACCGCAACAAGGCGCGGATGAAGTACGTCCTCGACGCCTGGGGCTTCGACAAGTACCTCGCCGCCGTCGAAGCGAAGCTCGGACGCAAGCTCGATCGGGTCGATCCCGCCCACGTGGCGCCGCGCCGGGCCACCGACCGGTTCGCCCATGTCGGCGTGCATGCCCAGGTCCAGCCCGGGCTGAACTGGATCGGCGTGATCCTGCCCGTCGGCAAGATCATGAGCGATCAGGTCCGCGCGCTCGCGAAGATCGCCCAGGAATGCGGCGACGGGCAGATCCGCATGACGGTCTGGCAGAACTTCCTGTTCTCCGGCGTGCCCGACGCCAAGGTCGCCGAGGTCGAGTCGCGGGTGGCGGCGCTCGGCCTCACCACCAAGGCCGCGGGCATCCGCGCGGGCCTCGTCGCCTGCACCGGCTCGAACGGCTGCAAGTTCGCCGCCGCTGACACCAAGGGCGACGCGATGATCATCGCCGGCCATGTGGAGGCGACGCTCCCCGAACTCGACGTGCCGGTGAACGTCCACATCACCGGTTGCCACCATTCCTGCGCCCAGCACTACATCGGCGACATCGGCCTGATCGGCGCCAAGGTGGTGGTCTCGGAGGAGGGCGATACCGTTCCGGGCTACGACGTCGTGGTCGGCGGCGGGTTCGCCGAGAACCCGAAGATCGGCACCGGGATCTGGACCGCGATCAAGGCGGAGGACGCCCCGTCCCGCGTCGAGGCGCTGCTGCGCACCTATCTCGCCCGGCGCACCGGCCCGGACGAGAGCTTCCAGACCTTCACGGCGCGCACCGGGCCGGACGCCCTGCGCGACCTTGCCGAAGAACAGCCAGCCCTCAAGGCAGCCGCATGAGCGAGCACGTCACGCCCCCCCTCGTCCTCGTGCCCGAGAACGCGCCGTTCTCCGCCGACCAGCGCTCGTGGCTGTCGGGCTACTTCGCGGCCCTGCTCGGCCCGGCGGTGGAGGGCGCCACCGCGATCGGCACGGCCGAGATGCCCGGCGGCGGGCAGAAGCTCGCCGACAACGACGACGCGCCCTGGCACGACCCGTCGCTGCCGATCACCGAGCGCATGGAGATGGCCAAGGCCCGGCCGGAGCCGCAGAAGTTCATGGCGGCGATGGCGCAGCAGGATTGCGGCCAGTGCGGCTACAACTGCGCCGACTACGCCAACGCCATCTTCCTCAAGAGCGAGGCGCGTCTGAACCTCTGCCAGCCCGGCGGCAAGGAGACGCTCCGGATGCTGAAGAAGCTCGACGAGGAGTTCGGCGCGGGTCCCGCGCCCGCGGTCGCCGACGGCGAGGCCGCGCCGGACAAGGCCGCCGACCTCGGCCCCCTCGGATATTGTCGGGAAAATCCCGTCGAGGCGATCTTCCTCGGCCGGCGCCGCCTGAACGAGCCGGGCGGCGAGAAGGAGACGTGGCACGTCGAGTTCGACCTCAAGGGGACGCCGATCGACTACGCGGTCGGCGATTCGCTCGGCCTGTTCCCCGCCAACGCGCCGGCCCTCGCCGACGCGGTGATCGCCGAGCTCGGCGCCCGCCCCGAGCGGATGATCGGCGGCAAGACTCTGCGCGACCGGCTGCTCACCGACTACTCGCTCGGCGCCGCGCCCGACGGGCTCTACCAGCTTCTGTCCCTGCTGACCTCGGGCGAGGCGCGCCGGAAGGCCAAGGCGCTCTCGGCCGGCGAGGATCCGGACGGCGACGCCGCCTATCTCGATGTGCTCGGCGCCCTGCACAAATTCCCCGGCGCGCGCCCCGACGCCGAGGTGTTCCTCGAATCCCTCGACGAGCTGCAGCCGCGGCTCTACTCGATCTCGTCCTCGCCGAAGATGGA
>CAZZZJ010000027.1:1831-7269 GCA_964658355.1 Beijerinckiaceae bacterium | reverse complement strand
GATGCGCGACGACAAGGTGCTGACCCGCCTGTCGCTGGCGTGGTCGCGCGACGGCACCGAGAAGACCTACGTCCAGGATCGCATGCGCGAGACCGGCGCGGACCTGTGGAAGTGGCTCGAGGGCGGTGCCCACTTCTACGTCTGCGGCGATGCCAAGCGCATGGCCAAGGACGTCGAGCGCGCGATCATCGACGTCGCCGCCCAGCACGGCGGCAAATCCCCCGACGAGGCGGTGGCCTATCTCGGCGCCCTGAAGAAGGCCGGACGCTACCAGGCCGACGTGTATTGAGCGGCGACGGTTCATCCCTTCCCCTTTGCGGGGGCGGGAGACTCCGCGGATGCCCGGCCCGACTCTTGCTGCCCTCCGTGGCGTCGGCCGACGTCGAAACCACGAGGACCCTGCCATGACCGTGCACGTGCCGGAGCCCAAGGCCTCGAGCCAGGCTGCAGCGGTTCGGACCACCTGCCCCTATTGCGGGGTCGGGTGCGGCGTGATCGCCACGCCGGACGGAAAGGGCGGCGCCGGGATCGCCGGCGACACCGAGCATCCGGCCAATTTCGGCCGCCTATGCTCGAAGGGCTCGGCGCTCGGCGAGACGCTGGACCTCGAGAACCGCCTGCTGCACCCGCATGTCGACGGCGCACGGGTGTCGTGGGAATCGGCCCTCGGCACGGTCGCGGGAGTGTTCCGCCGCACGGCCGAGAAGCACGGGCCTGAGGCCATCGCCTTCTACCTGTCCGGCCAGCTCCTCACCGAGGATTACTACGTCGCCAACAAGCTCGCGAAGGGCTTCGTCGGTACGCCGCACGTCGACACCAACTCGCGCCTGTGCATGTCGAGCGCGGTCGCCGCGCACCGCCGGGCCTTCGGCACCGACACCGTGCCCGGCTGCTACGAGGACCTCGACGTCGCCGACGTCATCGTGCTCGTCGGCTCGAACACCGCCTGGTGCCATCCGATCCTGTTCCGCCGGATGGTGGATGCGCGGGTGAGGCGCGGCACCAAGCTCGTCGTGGTCGACCCGCGCCGGACCGAGACCGCGGAGGAGGCCGACCTGTTCCTCGGCCTCAGGCCCGGGACCGACAGCGCGCTGTTCTCAGGGCTGCTCGCGCATCTCGACCGCATCGGTGCGTGCGACGCCCGCTTCGTGGCCGACCACACCTCCGGCTACGACGGCGCGCTCGAGCGGGCGCGCTCCATCGCACCGACCCTTGCCGCCACCGCCGCGGCGACCGGCCTGTCGGAAGACGACGTCTCCGCCTTCTTCGACCTGTTCGCGGGGACGCAGCGCGTCGTCACCGCCTTTTCACAAGGGGCGAACCAGTCGGCGCAGGGGACCGACAAGGGCAACGCGATCATCAACTGCCACCTCGCCACCGGCCGCATCGGGCGACCCGGCGCGGGGCCGTTCTCGCTCACCGGCCAGCCCAACGCCATGGGCGGGCGCGAGGTCGGAGGGCTGGCCAACATGCTGGCCGCCCACATGCACTTCGCGCCCGAGGAGGTCGACAAGGTCCGCCGGTTCTGGAACGCGCCGAACCTCATCACCGGCGAGGGCATGAAGGCGGTGACGCTGTTCGACGCCATCGCACGGGGCAAGATCAAGGCGCTCTGGGTGATGGGGACCAACCCGCTGGTCTCGATGCCGCAGGCCGACGTGATCAAGGAGTCCCTGAAGGGCCTCGACCTGCTCGTCGTCTCCGAGGTGATGGCCGATTCCGACACCGCCCGCGCCACGGGCAAGAGAACCGTGCTGCTGCCGGCCCTCGCCTGGGGCGAGAAGGACGGCACGGTCACGAATTCCGAACGCCGGATCTCGCGCCAGCGCCGCTTCCTCAAGGCGCCCGGCGAGGCGCGGCCGGACTGGGCGGTGCTCGCCGATGTCGGGCGCCGCCTCGGCCACGGCGCCGCCTTCGGCTTCACCTCGGCGGCGGCGGTCTTCCGCCAGCACGCCGCGCTGTCGGCCTTCGAGAACAACGGCACCCGCGACTTCGACATCGGCGGGCTCGCCGACATCGGCGATGCCGCCTACGAGACGAACCCGCCGGTGCAGTGGCCGCTGACGAAGCGCGGCGGCACCAAGGCGCGGTTCTTTTCCGACGGGCGCTTCTTCACCTTCGACAGGCGCGCCCGCTTCGTCGCGGTTCAGGCGCCGGCCCTGGCGCAGGCGACGAGCGCGGCGATGCCGTTCGTGCTGAACACGGGCCGCGTGCGCGACCACTGGCACACGATGACGCGGACGGGGAAGAGCCAGCGGCTCTCGGCGCATCGGCCGGTGCCGTTCGTTCAGGTGCATCCGCGCGACGCCGCCGCGGCGAATCTCGCCGAGGGCGGCCTCGCCCGGGTCTCGACCGCCCACGGTGCGGCCGAGCTGGAGGTGACCGTCACGGAGGCGGTGGCGCCCGGAACCCTGTTCATGCCGATGCACTGGAGCGATGCGAACGCCTCGATGGCCCGGGTCGGGGCGCTGGTCCGCGGCGTGCCCGATCCGCTCTCGGGCCAGCCGGAGCTGAAGGCGACGCCGGCGGCGATCCAGCCTGCCGCCTACCGGTCGCGGGGCTTCCTGCTCAGCCGCGCCCCGGTCGAGGCCCCGGCGGGATGGTGGTGGGCCCGCGCCGCGATCGCCGGGGGCTCGGGCCTGCAATTCGCCACGCAGGACGGATCGCGCGAGGCCATGCTGCTGATGCGCGGCCTGTTCCAGGGGCTGGAGCTCGCCGAATACGCCGACCACGCCCGCGGCCGCTACCGCTGCGCGGTCTACGACGGCGAACGCCTCGTCGCCTGCCTCGCCTTCACGCCGGCCGAGGGCCGGCCCGACTGGGAGACGGCCAAGGCCCTGTTCGCGGATGCGGTTCCGGACGTGGCCGAGCGTCGCGCCCTGCTTTCGGGCCGCGCCGCCACCGCCGGCGCGGGGCCGGTGGTCTGCGCCTGCCACGGGGTCGGTCTCGACGTGATCACGGCGAGCATCGCGGGCGGTGCGGGCTCGGTCGAGGCGGTCGGCGCAGCCTGCAAGGCCGGCACGAATTGCGGCTCGTGCATCCCTGAGATCCGCAAGCTGCTCCCCGAAGCGCTTGCGCGCGACGCCGCGTAGCATCAGGTTCGTCCGTGACCCAGACGAGATCCAAGCCGACCCTCATGAGCACGCCCCGCCAGCCGCGCGAGACCCGCGCCGGCCTCGAACCCCTCGCCGTCCTTCCGGTCTTCGTGCCGCTGCAGGGCAAGCGCGCGGTGCTGGCCGGCTCGAACGGCGGCGCGCCCTGGAAGGTGAAGCTGCTCGCCGCCGCCGGCGCCCATGTCGACGTCTACGCGGCCTGCCCGAGCGAGGAGATGCGCAATGTGCCGGGCGAGATCGTCGCCGGCAGCGTGACCCTGCACGAGCGCGCCTGGACGCCGGACGACCTGTGGGGCTCGGCCTTCTGCATCGGGGCGATGGAGGACGAGGCCGAGTGCGTCGCTTTCGTCGCCGCCGCGCGCGGCACCGGTGCCATCGTCAACGCCGTCGACCGGCCGCATCTGTGCGACGTGAAGTTCGGCGCCATCGTCAACCGCTCGCCCCTGGTGGTCGGCATCTCGACGGAAGGCGCGGTGCCGGTCTTCGGGCAGACCGTGCGCGCCCGCATCGAGGCGATGCTGCCGCGCGGGTTTTCGCGATGGGTCGCCGCCGCCCGCGACTGGCGCGAGGGCGTCACCGCGCGCTTCCACGGGTTCAGCGAGCGCCGCGGCTTCTGGGAACGGTTTTCGGATTTGGCCTTCGCCGAGCCCGACCGGGCGCCGACGGATACAGACCTCGAACGGCTGCTCGCGCAGACCGAGGCCGCGCCGAAGGGCGGGACGGTGACGCTCGTCGGCGCCGGTCCGGGCGACGCCGAGCTGCTGACGCTGAAGGCGCTGCGCTCCCTACGCAACGCCGACGTGATCCTCTACGACGACCTCGTCGCCCCCGAGATCCTGGACTATGCCCGCCGCGAGGCGCGCACGATGCTGGTTGGCAAGACCGGCCACGGGCCGTCCTGCCGCCAGGACGACATCAACGCGCTGATGGTCTCGCTCGCCAAGTCCGGCAAGCAGGTGGTGCGGCTCAAGTCCGGCGACCCGCTGATCTTCGGCCGCGCCGGCGAGGAGATCGAGGCTTGCCGACAGGCCGGCATCCCCGTCTCCGTGGTGCCCGGGATCAGCGCGGCGCAGGGCGCGGCCGCTTCCCTCGGCGTCTCGCTCACCCACCGCGACGCGGCGCGCCGCCTGCAATACGTAACCGGCCACGACCGCCGCGGCGCGCTGCCCGACGACCTGAACTGGAGCGCGCTGGCCGACCCCTCGGTCACCACCGTGGTCTACATGCCCAAGCGCACCCTGCGCGCGCTTCTGGACCGGGCGGTATCGGAAGGGCTCGCGCCCGCGACGCCGGCCCTGGTGGTGTTCAACGCGACCCGGCCCCATCAGGCGGCGTTGCGGGGCACGGCGGCAAGTCTCGCGGATCTGGTCGAGACCTCGCTCCTCGAAGGACCTGCCATCCTGATGGTCGGCGAGGCGCTGAAGGAGCAGAGCGTCGCGGCTTCCGTCGAGCAGGCTCAGGTCGCGATCTAGACCGACCCATTCGCGCTTCGTCGTCGCGTGGCTTCCGGCCACGCCTTCGGCCTTCAGGCGACGACATTCGGGCCGGCCCGTCGCAAACCCGCCCGCGGCTCCAGGTCGGCCGGCTGCTTCAGGTCCCAGACCAGCCCGAGCCGGCGCAGCGCCAGGAGCATCCACCAGCCCGGATCGTGCTGGCCCGGCTCGAGGCCGAGGCGCGCGGAATCGGGCCACGCATGGTGGTTGCCGTGCCACGCCTCGCCGAAGGTGAGGAGCGAGGCGGACGGCAGATCGTGCCCTTGCACGGCCACGCCGTCGACGACCCAGCCCGACGGGCCGCGTCGATGCGTCAGGTGACCCACCAGCCAGTGCCCGGTGAGCCCGACCGCGATCCGCACCGGCACGCCCCAGACCAGCCACGGCATCCCGCCGACCGCGAAGAACAGGATCGCCCACGGGATCTGCTGCGCCATCCAGGTCGCCTCGACCCGGGTCAGGAACGGGTCGCGCAGGCGTGCCTCCGGCACGAAGCGCGGCGGCCGGGCGAGGTCGAGGCGGCAATGCATCTGCCACCACGCGTCCTTCAGGACCAGCGCCCGGTGGGCGTGGAGATCGTGGCATTCGGCCTGGCGCTGCGCCCAGTCGCGGGTGTCGTGAAGCCGGACCATCCCGAGCGGCCCGGCCATGCCGACCAGCGTTCCGAGGTAGACGAGCAGCCGTTCCAGCCAGAGCGGGGCGGCGAAGCTCCGATGGATCAGAAGACGGTGGAGGCCGATCGAGTGTCCGGCGCACAGCGTCACGGCACTGGCGGCGAGAAACAGGATCACCGCGCCCGGCGTGACGTAGAGCGGTGCGAGCAGCAGCGCCG
>CAZZZJ010000027.1:0-1731 GCA_964658355.1 Beijerinckiaceae bacterium | reverse complement strand
GAGCCCGAGTCCCATGCAGCGTGTGTTCGAAGCCCTGGCATCGTCGGTGCGCAGGAAGATCCTCTCCTACCTCGCGCATACCGAGTTGAGCGCGGGCGAGATCGCGTCGCGCTTCGACATGTCGAAGCCGTCGATCTCGCAGCACCTCTCGATCCTGGAATCGGCCGGCCTCGTGGCGAGCGAGAAGCGGGGCCAGTTCGTGTTCTACCGGCAGGTCGAGGAGAACCTGCTGAACACGCTGAACGGGTTCGTCCAGGAGGCCTGCCCCGTGAGCCGTCCGCTCAAGCGGGAAAGCGCCGACTTGGCCTCCGGGCGGAAACGCCGGGCGACGGATTCCGAAGCCTGAGACCGAGCGCCGGGCAACGCCTCCGGCACCCTGGCCTTGCCACCCGCGCCCACCCATGCTGTTCCGGCGGCTCCGCGAGAGAATCCCACGCATGCGCCGCGCCCTCCTGCCCATCATCGCCTTCGTGCTCGGCTTCGTCGGGCTCACCGCCGCGGCCGTGTTCACGTTGATGCCGGAACGGACGGAGGTGGCGGCCTCGAGCGTGGGCGGGCCGTTCGCCCTCGTGAACCAGGACGGCAAGGCAGTCACCGACGCCGACTTCGCGGGCGCCACGCATCTCGTGTTCTTCGGTTTCACCCACTGCCCCGACATCTGCCCGACGACGCTGCAGCAGATCTCGGACGTGCTCGCGGCGCTCGGGCCGAAGGCCAAGGCGATGAAGGTCGCCTTCATCTCCGTCGACCCCGAGCGCGACACGCCGGACAGCCTCAAGGCCTACCTGTCGAGCTTCGATCCGCGGATCACCGGGCTCACCGGCAGCCCGGCGCAGGTGGCGGCCGCCGTGAAGGCCTACCGTGCCTATAGCCGCAAGGTGCCGGGCAAGGACGGCGACTACACGATGGAGCACACCGCGCTGGTCTACGTGATGGACGCGAAGAACCGCTTCCTCGGCGCGCTCAACCTGATGCGCCCGGCCGACGAGACCGCGGCGGAGCTGGCCAAGCGGATCTGATCCGCGTCATGCAGGAGAGGTCTCACGGCGCCGGACGCCGCGGGCGCAGCAGCCCGCTGCGCGAGGTGCGCGACAAGCCGTGCTCGGTCTTGTTCCAGTGCGAGGGCGCGCGGACGAACTCGATCAGCGCGAGCCACGCGGCGACGCTCACCAGGGCGAAGTAGACCGGCATCCACGGCACGAACCACAGCAGGTCCCACCAGCCCCTGCGGATGCAGCCGAGCGCCGCGGGCAGGACCAGGGCCGCAAATCCCGCCAGGAACAGGGAGATCGCCACGGCGGTCGGCAGGTTCAGCCAGGGCTCGGGCGCCGCCTGGATCTCGTGAAGCAGGAAGTCGCCGGCCGCCCAGGCGAGGCCAACCGGGTAGACGAGCGCGGAGGCGAACGCGCCCGGAAGCAGCGTCGCGGCGCAGAGCGTGTCGAGGCGCCCGAGCCGCCGATAGGTCTCGGCGGGATTGCGGCCGTAGGTGACGGTGGTCTGCAGATATCCCTTCATCCAGCGGACGCGCTGGCGCAGCCAAGCCCGAAGCGTGATCGGCGCCTCCTCGATCGTGGCGCTCGGCAGGTCGCCGACGTGGTAGCCGGCGCAGGCCAGCCTCATCCCGAGGTCGGCATCCTCGGTGACGTTGCGCGCATCCCAGCCGTGCAGCGCGCGCAACACCTCGGTGCGGACATGCATCGAGGTTCCGCCGAGCGGCATCGGCAGGTGCCA
>CAZZZJ010000026.1:0-16513 GCA_964658355.1 Beijerinckiaceae bacterium | reverse complement strand
TGTCGATCGGACTGCGCGCCTGGGCCCATGAGTTCTGATCAGTGAGGATTGGTATTAGCTGTCTGGTGGCGAAACGTCATTGGGATCGGGTGCGTTGGGCGATTGGGGAGCATGCTTGGCGGTTTGACGGTTGCCTCGGCTCCGGCCGGAGGGCCCACTGATGCTCACCATCCACCCCCAAGCTCGCACCACCCCGGCGGATCGCGCCAAGATCGCCCGCTCGCACGAGCGCTCCGGCGTGCTGGCTAAGCGCTATGGCGTCTCCACCGAGACCATCCGCAAATGGCGCAAGCTCGACCCTGATGCATGTCAGGACCGCTAGGGTCCGCCTCACAAGCGTCCCTGGCGTGCCACCGATGAGGAGCGCGCCATCGTGTACGCGCTCCGCCGCAGCACAGGATTTCCGCTCGACGATCTCACCTTCATCCTCACGCACTTCCTGCCGCATCTGAACCGGGACGCAGTCTACCGCATCCTCAAGGCGGAAGGCCTCAATCGGCTGCCGCCCTCCGAGCAGACCCGCAAGCCGCACGGCAGCTTTAAGGACTGAGCGCGACACGCGCCAGCCGACGATCCGGCGGGCAAAAGCGTCGACGACAAAGGCCGCGTAGACGAAGCCGCTCTAGGTCGCGACGTAGGTAAAGTCGGCGACCCACAGCCTGTTCGGGTGCTCGAAGCAGCCCGCCGCCAGCCAGCGCTGGGCCTGCTGGTAGACAGCTTCCCATGGCGGGAGGTCGTTGGGCATCCAGCGTTAGGGCGCACCGGTCTTCGCCACGTAGCGCAGGCCGTTGAACACCGCGCGCAAGCCATACTAGCGCTGCCCCGCATCCTCGCGAAGCAGGGTCAGATAAGGGGCGACCAGCGCCCAATCATCATCGGAGACGTCGGACGGGTAGGATCTGCGCGAAGAGGTCATGCCCCTTCATCTGGAATCCCCGAGCCACGGGTCCATAACAGGCTTTAAACGCATCTCCCTCGTCAAGCGGGTTGGTCGTGCAAGGCGCTGCCGGATGCAGGGTTGCCTGCGCGGTCGGCACGGGCTGCCGCATGATGGAGCTTCGCGGCGCGAGCCTTCAATGTGGACGACGCACTGTGCCTGATCGGCGGTGCAACCCAATCAACGAAATAGCTCGGCCCACGTCCCGGCGGGGTCGCAGACAATCGGCCTCATTTTCTCAGGGGCCGAGCCCATAGGAGCGCACATCTAACCGCGACTCCTCTACTGCCCCCTTTGGCAGTCGGTTCGGTGAGGGTTGCTGTCGCGTTCCGATCTGCTTTAACGGCCGCGGTGATGTCGACAGTTCATCCCGGAGCCAGTTTGAACCGACTGATCTTTGGGCAGGCCAGGAAGGCATCGACGGCCGCGTCGAGATTGGCTTGCGCGATCGCAGCGGCCCGAAGAAGCTCGCCGACGGTCTCCGGCTGTGGTTTGCGCTTGGACAAATTCTTATTGAGGATTGTAGAAGTATCGCGGCGAAAAAGGGCTTCCGTATCCGCCTAAGCTCTGACGGCGAGGGCCATTCGGACCATAGGTCCGTAGATAATTGTTGTAGCGTGGTTGTCTGTAATTACCGTTGTTTATCCCCGCAGAACGATCATTCCCACTAAGTTCAGAATAAGGATCGAGGCCACTGCCGCTGCTTCCACCTCTACCGAAAGCAAGCGCCGCCCCAGAGCCTTCAATTATAAAAGAGGCGAGAAATGCAATGTGAATGATATGTGTTCGCATCTGGATTGCTCAAACACGGGATCGAGCACACGTATCCAATTTTGCGCGGTCACATGCGGAGCGTAAACTGCCTTCGGACGCGCTTTACATCGATTATTAACCTACACCGTTGTTGCTGTCCCGTTGTTTGCAGCGCCACCCGACAAAGCAGGCCGATACGTCGGACGTTGGTTCATAGGCGGGCGCGTTGGTCTCGTCCTGCTGACAGGCGCTCCCGTCTCGATGCACCATTTCGTATGTATGCTCGCTCGATCCCAACACGACATTGCCCGCGCGGGCCACAAAAGCCTTCAGCGCAGCGCAGGTAAAGGTTTGTGTGACCGGGCGAGCTTGGGCGTAAACCGCTTCAGGAGCGGCCAGTAGCAGGATAAAGGCAAAAGCTGGCGAAAAACGGGTCATATGAACCGACCGGCGGCAGGAAGGGGACCCGACTGTACGCCTCAACCCGTTCAATAACCATCGTGTCGATCGGCGTAGGGATTGAACGCCGATCTGGCTTGCAAGCCACTGCAGCCATTGGTAATCGGAGTCCAATACCCCTCGCCGATCCACACCGCTTGCGGTAACCCCGCAACTGCATTCAGGCGAGTGAACGCCCATCCTCCGCGGCTGCCGCGACGAAGGCGAGCGCTTCCCGGCGGCGTTCGCCTTCGTCCGTGTATAGGTCAAGGCTCGGCTCGTTGCCCGGGTCCGCGGGATCAGGGATCAGACGGAAGCGGTCGAGCAGGCGCCGGAGGCCCACATCGGCTGCACCGACGTCTTGATGCCCGTCGCATCGAGGCGCTGAGCCATCGACGGCAATACGTCCGAGCTGCGCGGCGGGCGGTGCGAAATCGGCTGTCCTCGACGCCGTCCATCTCGGACGTTTGCCGCCCGGGAACCAGTCGCGCCGGATCGCCGACCTACACCGCGCATTGCCTGCCTTCAAGCCCAGTAGGCCTCGTCCTCCTCGTGGCAGATCGCGCGAGCCATGGACCTCGCTTGCCCGAGCGCGAACTCGTCGAACTCGTCGTGGTCGAACTCGACGTCGAGGAGCATCGAGATGGACGGGCTACCCTGCTCGGGTGCCATGGCGTCGGTGCGGAGGATCTCCGTGAAGGGACAGGGTGCGAGGGCGCCCATCGTCCTGCCCCGGACCCTCCCGGATTTCGACCGTCCGCCGCGGCGGATGACCCGCGGATCGGCGCGACGGCACGGTTCACTGCGGACGTCGCGGGCGGGGGACCGAACGGATGTGACCTTGGTGCGTGTGCTCATGACGATCTCCGGGCTCAGGCGGTGGCGACGCAGGGGCAGTCGGCGTCGTGACGAACGGTCGACGCCGTGGCTAGCGTTCGCTTCCCGTTCCTCCCGATCGATTTCGGCGGGATCCGGCGACCGGTGCGGCGGCCGGCATCCGGGGCACTGCGGCGGTCCCCATTTGAGCGCGGCAACATCCGTGGGCCGCGATCCAGGTCCGCGGCGAGATCGAGCAGGTCCTCCCGAAGCCTCGCCTCCGCGAGGGCGAGCGGCGTGGAAGTGTCGGTCGCTGCCAGGATATCGGCGACGTCAGCGGGATCGAGGTTGGGTGCGTACGGATCCTCGGCGACGATGCGAAGGGCGGCGGCGAGGCCGATGGCGCGCCGATGGAGTGTCCCGCAGGTGCACCCGGTCCTGAGGTCGGCGGCCTCGCGGGACCGCATCGTCGTCAGCCGGACCGGGAGCGTGCGGGGCAGGTCGAGTCGCGACCGGCAGGGCCCGGCGAGCAACCAGGCCGGCGTCGCGGTTGAGGCGGACCGCCGACCCTGCGCGGCCATCGCCCGTATGGCACCGTCGCGGGCGACGACGCTCGGACCGAACGTGACCACGGCGAGGTCGATGCGGCTGCGTATGCGCAGGTTGTCGAGTTGCATGAGCGGCAGCGCGACCATGAGATGGCGCCCCTGCATCCTGGCCACATCGAGGTAGTCCGGGACGGCGTCGGCGAGTGCGTTGCTGCCCGCCAGGACACCCGGCGGTCCGGGATCGTCCCGGTCGAAGGCGTTGCTTGCCAAGAGCGCCGCGTGACTGGCCGACATGTCGTCGGCGAAAAACCCGATGTGCATGACGTTTAACTCGCTCGTCGATCCGTGCTTCTGCGGCACGGCAGAATTATACCCCACCAGGGTATAATGACAAAGCAATTCCTCTAGTGACTAGAGGATCGTCTCCAGACACGGTAAACCATTCCCTGGCCGCCGGTGCAGGACGCCGTCAGCAGTCGATTGTTCCTGTGAGCCATCGTCGACCGATGAGTCGACATCCCGAGTCGAGCCATGGCGGCTTTGACCGCTCGGTGACGAGCTCGGTCGCCGAGCGGACGCGTCAAGGTTCGGGCATCCGGTTTAGGGGGGGTGGATAGCGAGCGCGTCACGGGATCGGAAAAACGACCCTATGGTGTGGAAAGGCTACGCGGGACGACGGACCGGTCGTGAGCATCGCATCGAGGATTTGGGTCACGGGACACCCGCCGTCGCCAATCCGCTTAAGCCGACCCCCGGGAAAACCTTTTCGACACCTCAGGTGCGACTCGCCTGTCCGGCTTCTTGGCTCTCCCGCCAATCCGTGAAACCTTCGCGTCGGGACGAGGTCACGGCTCGATTGCGGGACAGCTTCTACGTGCAACGCTCCGTGGAGCAGGATGGCCGTCATTTGGCCATCGGGTTTTTTCGCCACATCATTACCGGATCGACGTCTGCTCGCTCGCTAAGGAAGCAGACGCCCTACGAGGGAGCCTCATTTGCAAGACCAGGAACGTGCCTCCGAGGGCGTGGATAGGGAGGCTTGGCTGGGTCGGATCAATCGGGCCGAACTCGGTGCGGCGAGGCCACAGGACATCGTGGCGGCCTGCCGACGTCTCGTCACCGGGCGGGACGCCCAACTCCGCGGAGAACTGCTTGACCACCTCGACAGGTTGGCGACCCGCTACCTCTCGATGCGAGTGGACAAACAGCTCCCTAACGAGGGGCAGGATGCCGTCAGGGAGGTTGTCGGCAACATGGTGGCCTCGATCATTGACCCGGATGCCGCCGACGGCCGCGGTTTCGAAAGCTCGTTCTTCGATAAGCTGGAGCATCGACTGATCGACCAGGTGCGCCGGTGGCGACGAGAGACGGCGGTCGTTGAGCCCCAGGAGTCGGACGAGGAGAGCGGATACGCCATCGAGCGACCGGACGGATCCGGCCTCGGTCCGGAAGAGCTCGCAATGGCCGAAGGCATTATCGCGGCGCTCCCCGTCACCTATCGTAAGGCTTTCCTGCTGCATCGCGCGGGGTTTTCCTATGAATCCGAGAACCCCGACGAAAGCATCGCGGTGATGCTCGGCAAGACGCCCAAGACCGCCAGGAAATGGGTCGAGAAAGCCGAAGCCCTGATCCTGCAACAACTGGGCATCAGAAAATGACCATGATCGATCAAGCGCTCGACGAGATGCTCTTTCGGTTCCATCGCGAGGCGAGGGAACGGACGGTGACGCCTGCCCTCGTCGCCAGATGGACCCGCGCGTATCCACATTACGCCGAGGACATTCGGGAGCATGCCGTCGAGTTGCTCGACATGGACTCCCGGGCGGCGGTGAACGAAGCAAAACCCGCCGTCGGCGTCGAGGTCGCGCAGTCGCCCATTTCGCCGGTCGCCAACCCCGGAATGATGTCGGGGACCGCTCCGTCGTCGCTGCGCGAGGCGCTGCGGACCGTCGGCCTGTCGCTGCGCGATTTCGCCGACGACATCCACATCGCCCGCTCGGTCGTCACGGACATCAACGACGGGGAGATCGTCAAGGAGACGATACCGCGTCGGTTCATGCGGATCGGGGCGGAACGCGCGGGTGCAGCCACCGACTGGTTCAGGACGATCGTGATGGTCACGAACGACAAGGGGGCGCTTCCGGCCTTCAAGTCGAAGGGCGAACCACTGCCGGGGCGGCGGCGCACCTGGGAGGAAGCCATAAGGGACACGGAGATGGATAAGGACCGGGTTGCATTCTGGCTCTCGGACGAGGACTGACCCGTGGATCCCTGGCGGGACATTCGCCTGAAGGCGCGCCGGCGCCACGCCGAGGCTTCCGCCGTCGCGACGGCCCGGACCGCGGAAGCCCTCGTCAAGGCGGCGCTGAAGGTCGCGAGGCTCCAGGTCAGCCGTTTCGCTCCCGGTACCCGATACGCCGTCGGCGTCCTCGGCGCCCTCGACCGCGAGGACGGCTTCGTCCGTCTCGCCTCGAATCTCGACGCCCATCAAAGGGTCATCGTATCCGCCCACGAGATCGGGCACTTCTATTTGCACGACGAAACGGCCTTCCTGGTCCGTTCGACGGATTCCGGATTTGGAGGCCGCCCGGTCGAGACCGGCGCCGACCGCGTCGTCGCCTACTCGCCCCGGCAGCGGATGGAGGTTCAGGCCGACATCTTCGCCCAGGAGTTTCTCCTTCCCTCCGAGCTGCTCCACGAGATGCTGGTCGCCCGTCGCAAGCGGCCGACGGACATCGCCGCGGAGATGGGGTTGCCGGTCGATTTCGTCCGGATGCAGGCCATCCGAGCGCTCCTGCTTCCGCCCCTGTTGGTTCCGCCGGAGCCATCCTCCGCCCCGAAGGCGACGCTCCCGCCCGATCCGCAGCAATTGGAGGCCGCGCGATGGGACGAACGGCCCCTCATCCTCGATGCCGGACCGGGGACCGGAAAGACCCGGACCCTGATCGCCCGGATCGAGCACCTGCTCGGTGAGGGTGTCCCGCCGTCCGCAATCCTGGCGCTCACCTTTTCGAACAAGGCGGCGGCCGAGATGATCGAGCGCATCGAGGCGCTCGATCCGGCGGCGGCGCCGATGATCTGGGTGGGTACCTTCCATGCCTTGGGCCTCGAACTGCTACACCTCCATCATCGCGAGGCGGGGCTGCCGCAGAACTTCGACATCCTCGACGAGATCGGCGCCCTCGCCATTCTTGAGCGGCTGCTGCCGACGCTGGGGCTCCGTCACTTCCTGAACCTTTGGGATCCTACGCTGGAGCTGAGGCCCATTCTGCGCGCGATCTCTCGTGCGAAGGACGAGATGGTGACGGCCGAGGCGTACGGCCTCGCTGCGGCCGCCTCGCTCGATGCCGCGTTCATGCCCGAGGAACGCGAACGCGCCGAGAAGGCGATGGAGGTCGGGAGGGTCTATGGGCTCTACCAAGCCGAGCTGGAACGCAGCCACGCCGTGGACTTCGGGGACTTGGTGTGGAGGGCCGCCGGGTTGCTGGCAGAGCACCCGGCCGTTCGCGATGCGGTGCGAAGGAAGCACCGTTTCGTCCTGGTCGACGAGTACCAGGACGTGAACTTCGCCAGCACCGCGCTCCTCGAACAGGTCAGCGATGCCGGGCGGCGCGTCTGGGTCGTCGCGGACCCGAGGCAGTCCATCTATCGTTTCCGCGGCGCCGCGCCCGCGAACGCCGCGGAGTTCACCGAACGCTACCCGGATGCGGAGCGGCGTCAGCTGAAGACCAACTATCGCTCATGCGAGACGGTCGTACGGGTGTTCGAGACGTACGGGGCCGGCATCGCGGCCGCTCCCCTGCCCGCGGTCAGCTGGAAGGCGCACAGGGGCAAGGTCGGCTTCGTCGACCACGTCACTGCGCCCGACCTCTATTCCGAGGCCCAGGCCGTAAGGGACCAGATCGAGCGCCTGCGGACGCAGGGCATCCCCTACGACGAGCAGGCGATCCTCAGCCGCACCCATCTCTGCCTCGCCAGGTTCTCCCGCATCCTCCAGGAGCTCGGCGTCCCGGTCCTCTACCTGGGCGACGTGTTCGAGCGGCCGGAGATCCGCGACCTTCTCGCGCTGGTCTCCCTCGGCGCGGACCCGGCCGGGGCGGGCCTCATCCGTGTGGCCCGGTTCCCCCAATATTGCGCGACCCGCGATGACGCCCTGGCGGTCATTGCCGCGGCGCAGGCCGCCGGAGAGGATGTCATCACGACATGCGCCCGGGTCGCGGACGTGCCGGGCCTCTCGGAACGCGGGCGACGGGGATTGGCGCTTCTTTCGGAACACCTGGCCGGCACGGAATGGAAGACGACCGCCTGGAAGCTGCTCTCCCGCTACCTCTTCGACACCAGCGACTACCTAAGGCCGCTTCTCGAAGCGGACGACGTCCGGTCACGGCAGTCCCTGATCGCGATCTACCAGCTCCTGAAGTTCTGCCGGGAGCATCATGACGCGAACGAAGGTCGCGGCGGCCGCCGCGCGCTGCTGAACGAGATCCGGCGCCTCGAACGCCTGGACGACGACCGGCAGTTCAGGGTGGTGCCCCCCGAGGCCGACGGCATATCCGCCGTTCGGGTGATGACCATCCACGGATCCAAGGGACTGGAATTCCGGGCCGTCCACCTGCCGCAGGTCGCCACGCGCTACGTGCCCGGGCCGCGGCGACCGACGTCGTGCCCTGCGCCGCCGTCCCTCGAACGCCTGCAATCCCCTCCGGAGGATCATGCCGCGGAGGAGGAATGCCTTTTCTTCGTCGCGCTGTCCCGGGCGCGTGACGTCATGACCGTGAGCAGCGCCAAACGCTACACGGAGAAGCAGACCTGCAACCCATCGAAGTACCTCGGGGCGATCGGCGGCGTACTTCCGCCGGCTCGGGTCGCTCCCGCCCGCTCGCCATCGGCCGAGGCGGTGCCCCTCGTCGCGGTCGAACCCAGGCCGGAATACGAACTCCGGCACCTCGAAACCTACATGAAGTGCCCGGCGAGGTATCGATACGAGTACGTCGACGGACTCGGTCACCTGGCGGAAAAGTCCGGTTATCTCCGCTTCCATAGCTGCGTCCGGGAAACCGTCGCCTGGATCTGCGAGAGCGTCGCGGGCGGTGACGTCGTCTCCCCCGAGGCCGCCGTGGCGCACCTGCAGACGGTCTGGCCGCGGCGGGGCCCGACCGACCATCCGTTCGAGGCGGTCTATCGCGCGGAGGCCACCAGGATGGTCGAGCGGTCGGTGGTCGCCATCCACGCGGGCGACGTCACCCTCGACAACGTCTGGACCGTCGGGTTGGCCGGGAGAAGGATCACGCTCCGACCGGACAGGGTGCTGGAGACGCCATCGGGAACCATCGTGGCCCAACGCTTCAAGACGGGCAGGAAGACGAAGGGCGAGGCGGAGAAACCGGTGTGGGAACTCCTGCACGCGGCGGGACGTCAGGAATTCGGGGGCCGGGACATTCGCCTTGAGGCGTTCTACCCCGCGGCCGGCGAGCGGGAGGTCATCGTACCGAAAGCGGATAGCAAGGGCCTGGACAAGTACGTCCGCGCCCTCGACGGCATCGAGGCCGGCGCCTTCGGGCCGATACCGGCAAGGGAATGCCCCGACTGCCAGTTCTACTTCATCTGCACGTCCCAGGATTTCTCCTGACCAAGGTACCGGATCGCGCGGTCGAGCTTCGCTGAGAAGGCAGAAGGGCAGGCCCGGTTCGAGGCGGCCCCCTGATCGATCAGCGAGGCTGCACAATGAACGACCGTCACGAGCCCGACCGTTTCCAGATCCAGGTCGGTGGACCCGACCTGAACTTCCGCACCGTCACGCTCCCGGACCCGGCCCCCACGGGGCGCCAGATCCTCAAGGCGAGCGATGCCCTGCCGGTCGAGGACCATGCCGCCGTCGCGTTCATGCCCGACGGGGCGTTGGAGACGCTTCGCCTGGACGAGACCTTCGACCTTCGCGAGCACGGCGTCGAACAGGTCCTCGTGTTCCGAACGGACCGCTTCCTCCGCTTCCTGATCAACGACCAGGACGAGGAGTGGGGCGTCCCGATGATCAGCGGTCGCGTGCTCAAGAAGCTCGCGAAGGTCGATCCCGCCGCGCACGACGTCTTCCTGGAGGTCCGCGGAGGCAGCGACGTGCCGGTCCGCGACGACGAACTCTTCGACCTGGACAGGCCGGGGGTGGAACGGTTCGTGACGGTGCCCAAGGCGGCGGGCCACGCCGGGTCCGTGCTGATCACCGTCGTCGTCAACGGACAGCCCACCGAGGTCGCCGCAAGGGCCGAGGATCTGTTGGCGACGGTCCGGGAAAAGGCGCTGTCGCAGACCGAGAACGTCGGGCAGCCGCCGGAGAACTGGGAACTGAAGGACGACGCGGGCGTCAGCCTCGACCTCGCGGCGACGGTCGGCTCGTTCGGGTTCTGCGGGGAGGTCACGCTCTACCTCAGCCTGAAGGCGGGGGTGGCGGGTGCCTGAGGTCCAGTCCGTCGAACCGGCAGTCTCCCGCACGAAGTTCGAGCGCGAGATCGCGAGGTACCGCGCCCAGGAAGCCCACCATCACGGACGGGGATGCTTCCTGGTCGATGCGGCCTTCCCGAAGGCCATGGTCCTGTTCGCCTCCAGGAAGGTCAAGCCCACGGTCCTCGTGGCCGGTGTCTTGATGGACTTCACCAACTACGACCTGCGACCGCCGTCCGTGACCTTCGTCGATCCGTTCACCCGCGCGCCGCTGGTCGCAAAAGACCTCACCATCTCGATGCTGCGGCGGCCGCCGATGCCCGGGATGCCGCCGGAGATGCTCCAGGCCATGCTTCAGGCCGGCCAAATCATGCTCTCGAACATCATCCAGTTCCACGGTCCGGAGGAGCCGCCGTTCCTCTGCCTGCCCGGGGTCCGCGAGTACCACGACCACCCGGCACACACAGGTGACGCATGGCTTCTCCATCGAGGTTCTGGCGAAGGCTCCTTGGACTTCATCCTCAACCAGATCTGGAAGTACGGCGTGGACCCGTTCGACCAGATCCAGATCCAGGACGTGAAGGTCACGTTGGGCGGCCTGGGGGCGTCGTTCGAGGCGATACCCGAATGAGGCTCGTCGACGTCTCCCGCGTCGTCGTGCCCCGGAACTGCGTCGAGCAGGTCCAGGGGCACCTCCGCTCGGTCGGTCGCGACGGACACGAGGGTCTCGGCCTGTGGGTCGGAACGCAGGACGGAAGCCGCTTCACGGTCCACGAGGCGCTCATACCGGCGCAACGCCACATCCGAACCGGCGACGGCGTCTGCGTCGTCGTCGGCCCGGAGGAACTGCACCGCATCAACAGGTGGCTCTTCGAGCGCAGGCTCACGCTCGTCGCCCAGATCCATAGCCACCCCGGAAGGGCCTACCATTCGAGCACCGACGACGCGTTCGCCGTCGCGACGCGGGTCGGCTGCCTGTCGCTGGTGGTGCCGGACTACGCCACGGGACCAATCGAGTTCGGGACCACCGCGACCTTCCGGCTCGACGCAAGCGGGCGGTGGCGCGGGATCCGGACGCGCGATGTTCATCGCCTCATCGAGATCGTGGAGTGACCATGGCCTTCGCCAACTTCTTCAACCGAGCCGCCACCGCGGCCTCCCAGGTCCTCAGCGGATTCGATCTCTCGGCCTTCCGCGAAATCCTCGACACCCATGTCATCGGGATTGCCTTCGGCGCCGAGGCAATCCGATCCCCCGAGGCGGCGGCGACCCTCGATCTCCTCGTGAGACTGGTCGCGCGCCTTCACCCCTCGCTCTGCCTGATCGCGCTCGACCGGCCGGCCGGGGAAGTCTCGGACCACCTCGGAAAACTCGCTCTCTCCATCAATCCGGACATCGACCTGACCCGCCTTCCCGACGAGGTTACGGAGTGCATCGTCGTCGGGGATCGCCACCCAAGCATCGATGGCCCGATGGTCTTCGTCGGGTCCGATGGCTGGACGGCGACGGTCTCGCGGTCCGGTCCCCAGGGATCGGGTATGTCGCACAATCCCTTCGGTGCCGGCGCCGCGGCCTGCATCGCGGCCGCCAATGTCTTCCGCCTCGTCTTCGCCGAGCAGCTGCAGGGAGGGGATCCTGACACGCACGTCGAGCTGTCCCTGCTGGAATACGGCGAACGAAGCCAAGCCCGGGACCTCGATCCGGACACCGTCGATCTGGGCGAGGCACATCTCGTCGGGCTCGGCGCCATCGGGAACGGGGCGGTCTGGGCCCTGGCGCGCATGCCCGGCATCGTCGGCTCGCTCCATCTGATCGACCATGAGACCATCGACCTGTCGAACCTGCAGCGGTACGTGCTCGCGGACCAGACTACGGTCGACGCCGCGAAGGTCACGGTCGCGGCCGGCATGTTCGCGACGTCGAGCCTGACGGTCGTTCCCCATCGGGAGCGATGGGGCGAGTATGCCGGGCAGCGGAACGACTGGCTGTTCGAGCGCGTCGCCATCGGTCTCGACACGGCGGAGGATCGCATCGCCGTTCAGGGCTCGCTGCCGATGTGGATCGCCAATGCGTGGACCCGCGACATCGACCTTGGCGTCTCGCGGCACCGCTTCGGATCGGATAAGGCCTGCCTTGCCTGCCTCTACCTGCCGGACGGCCAGGTGAAGGCGGAGGATCAGAGGGTCGCCGAGGAGATCGGCCTGTCGGAAGCCTTAATGGAGGTCCGCACCTTGCTGGCCACCAACGGCCCCGTCGACGCGGCATTCGTGTCGCGGGTCGCCGGACGGCTTGGGGTGCCGATTGCGGCCCTGTTGCCCTTCGTGGGCCAACCCCTCCGCAACTTCTACCAGAGCGCCATCTGCGGGGGCGTTGTCTTCAACCTCACCGGCGGCTCACGGCCGGTACGGGCGACGGTGCCCATGGCGTTCCAGTCCGCGCTGGCCGGCATCATGTTGGCGGCGGAACTCGTCAAGCATGCGGCAGGGCTGCCCGACGCTTCCACGACGAGCACCCGCATCAACCTACTCAGGCCGCTGCGGGGCCATTATGCCGATCCTAAGGCAAAGGCCGCCTTGGGACGCTGCATCTGCGGGGACCCCGATTTTATCCAAGCACACCGTAAAAAGTATGAAGCGACGGCATGCACATCATGAGGCTCTAAGTCACCCTGTCGGGTCCGAGGCCTCCAGCATATTTTTCCTTTTAGCGAAGCGCCTGTTCGCCTTCGAAAACGCCCTAATCACTTTATCTGCAGATTGAGCTCTCGCCGCCCGATGTCCATTTTGCAGGATCGGAGGATGTTTTTCCCTCAATCGCTTTCAAAGGTGGACTTATTCGCTTTTATCATTGGCATAATCGCTTTCCCCCAGAGGCCGTCACACGTCGAGGTTCGCCACGCTGAGCGCGTTCTCCTGGATGAACTCGCGGCGGGGCTCGACCACGTCGCCCATCAGCTTGACGAAGAGGTCGTCGGCGTCGGTGGTGTCCTTGACCTTGACCTGGAGCAGCGAGCGGATGTCGCGGTCCAGCGTCGTCTCCCAGAGCTGCTGCGCGGTCATCTCGCCCAGACCCTTGTAGCGCTGGAGCTGGAGCCCCTTGCGGCCGAAGGCCATCACCGCCTCGAACAGGGCCACCGGTCCGTGAAGGACCGTCGACTCGCCCTTGCGCGCGAAGGTCACCGGCTCGCCGTAGATGTCGCGGAGCGCGTCCGCGCGGTCGGCCAGGCGCCGCGCCTCCTGCGAGGCGATCAGGCCGGCATCCAGCGTCGCGACCTGGCGCACGCCGCGCAGCGTCCGTCCGAAGACGTAGCCGCCGTCCGCCGCCTCGCCCTGCCAGCCCTGCTCGATGTCGTCGGCGATGGCGTCGAGGCGCTTGGCGGTGACGTCGGCCAGCACCTCGGCCTCGCCCGCATGCTCGGCGGCCTCCGGCCGGAAGGCGCCGGCGAGCACCGCCTGCTCGACCACCGAGCGGTCGTAGCGGGTGTGCAGGCCGAGCAGGATGCCGCGGAAGGCGCGGGCCTCCTCGACCAGCGTCTTGAGCTGCGGGCCGCCGAACGCGGCGCCGGACGCCAGGGTCAGCGTCGCGCCCTCGACGCCCTGGTCGATCAGGTAGTCTTCGAGCGCGCGCTCGTCCTTGAGGTAGAGCGCCTTGCGGCCGCGCTCGGCTTTGTAGAGCGGCGGCTGGGCGATGTAGAGGTGCCCGCGCTCGATCAGCTCCGGCATCTGCCGGAAGAAGAAGGTCAGCAGCAGGGTCCGGATGTGCGAGCCGTCCACGTCCGCATCGGTCATGATGATGATGCGGTGGTAGCGCAGCTTGTCCGGGTTGAAGCCCTCGCGGTCGGTCGAGGACCGCCCGATCCCGGCGCCGAGCGCGGTGATCAGCGTGCCGATCTCGGCCGAGCCGAGCATCCGGTCGGCGCGCACCCGCTCGACGTTGAGGATCTTGCCGCGCAGCGGAAGGACGGCCTGGAAGGTCCGGTCGCGGCCCTGCTTGGCCGAGCCGCCGGCCGAGTCGCCCTCGACCAGCAGGATCTCGCATTTCGACGGGTCGCGCTCCTGGCAGTCGGCGAGCTTGCCCGGCAGCGAGGCGATGTCCAGCGCCCCCTTGCGGGTCACGGTCTCGCGGGCCTTGCGGGCCGCCTCGCGGGCCGAGGCCGCCAGGATCACCTTGCTCATCACCGAGCGGGCCTGGGCCGGGTTCTCCTCCAGCCAATTCGACAGGCCCTCGTTCAGCACGTTCTCGACGGCCGGGCGGACCTCCGATGAGACGAGCTTGTCCTTGGTCTGCGACGAGAATTTCGGGTCCGGCACCTGCACCGAGATCACCGCGGTCAGCCCCTCGCGGCAATCCTCGCCGGTGAGCGTGATCTTCTCGCGCTTGGCGATGCCGGAGGATTCCGCGTAACCGGTGATCTGCCGGGTCAGCGCGGCGCGAAACCCCGCCATGTGGGTGCCGCCGTCGCGCTGCGGGATGTTGTTGGTGAAGGGCAGCACGGTCTCGTTGAACGAGTCGTTCCACCACAAAGCCACCTCGACGCGGATGCCGTCGCGCTCGGAGCGCACCATCACCGGCTTGCCGACCCCCTCGATCGGTTTGCGCGAGCGGTCGAGGTAGCGCACGAAGGCCTCGATCCCGCCCTCGTAGTAGAGCTCCTCGCGCTTGTGCTCGGCATGGCGCGCGTCGGTGAGGACGATCCGCACCCCGGAATTGAGGAAGGCCAGCTCGCGCAGGCGTTTCTCTAGCGTCGCGAAGTCGAACTCGATCATCGTGAAGGTGTCGGTCGAGGGCAGGAAGCTGACCTCCGTGCCCTTGCGCCCGTTGCCGGGGCCGAGCACCTTCAGCGGGGCCACGGCGTCGCCGTGGCGGAACTCCATCGTGTGCTCCTTGTCGTTGCGCCAGATGCGCAGGCGCAGCCACTGCGACAGGGCGTTGACGACGGAGACGCCGACGCCGTGCAGGCCGCCGGAGACCTTGTAGGAGTTCTGGTCGAACTTACCGCCGGCGTGCAGCTGGGTCATGATGACCTCGGCCGCCGAGACGCCCTCCTCCTTGTGGATGTCCACCGGGATGCCGCGGCCGTTGTCCGAGACCGTGCAGGAGCCGTCGGCGTTCAGCGTCACGGTGACGAGGTCGGCATGGCCCCCGAGGGCCTCGTCGATGGCGTTGTCCACCACCTCGTAGACCATGTGGTGGAGCCCCGAGCCGTCGTCGGTGTCGCCGATATACATGCCGGGGCGCTTGCGCACGGCATCCAGGCCCTTGAGCACGCGGATCGACTCCGCGCCGTAGGCGTCGACGAACTCGGCGGGCGGCACGGCGCCCTGGGACAGGTCGTTCGGGTTCTGGTCAGGCATCAAGGTCCTCGGGCAGGCGGGTCTGAGCGCGAGGGTCCGGCGCCCGCTCGGGAGCAGCCCCGCCTGCGATTCGATCAGTCCGCCTCATATAGGCGTTCCGCCTTGAAATTGCATCGTTTCCGGGCACGCACGGCCAAGCTCGTTCCCGTGTTCTGACCGGGCCGCGTTAACGCCGGGTTAGGCCTGAATCCCGTCTGCCGTCGCCGCGTCGAGACGTGCGACCGCATCCGGCGAGAGGCGGAGCGTCACGGCGCCGACCAGCTCGTCGAGCTGCGCCACCGAGGTCGCGCTGGCGATCGGGGCGGTGATCCCGGGCCGCGCCATGATCCAGGCCAATGCCACCTGGGCCGGGCTGGCGCCGTGCTCGGCGGCGACCGCATCGAGGACGTCCAGCAACGCGAACCCCTTCGGCGTCAGGTACTTCGAGACCCGGTTCTCGCGGGCGCGGCCGGCGGCGGATTCGGCCGAGCGGTATTTCCCGGTGAGGAACCCGGCCGCGAGCGAGAAGTAGCCGATGACGCCGAGTCCCGCCTCGCGGCAGAGGGGTTCGAGCTCGGCCTCGTAGCCGCGTTCGGCGAGGCTGTAATCGGGCTGCAGGCATTCGTAGCGCGGCAGGCCCTCGCGCTCCGAGATCGCCAGCGCCGCACGCAGGCGCTCCCCTGAGAAGTTCGAGGCGCCGATCGCCCGGACCTTGCCGGCCTGGATCAGGCGCTCGTAGGCCCGCAGGGTCTCCTCCTGCGGGATCGCCGCGTCGTCGGCATGCGACTGGTACAGGTCGATCCGGTCGGTGCGCAGCCGCCGGAGCGAAGCCTCGCAGGCCTCGGCGATGCGGGCGGGCGCGAGGCCTGTCCGACCCTCCCCCATGTCCATGCCGACCTTCGTCGCCAGCACGACTTTGTCCCGGGTCCCGCGCGCGGACAACCAGCGGCCGATCACCGCCTCCGACTCGCCGCCGGCATGCCCGGGGGCCCAGCGCGAGTACACGTCGGCCGTGTCGATGAAGGTCAGACCCGCCTCGACGAAGCGGTCGAGGAT
Organism: Beijerinckiaceae bacterium; assembly: GCA_964658355.1. GTDB lineage: Bacteria > Pseudomonadota > Alphaproteobacteria > Rhizobiales > Beijerinckiaceae > Methylobacterium. The sequence goes on along the minus strand of CAZZZJ010000026.1, from coordinate 197 downwards.
CGCGAAGGAGGCGGTCTCGTCCGCGGTCCAGCCGAAGACGTTGGCACCGAGGCACAGGGGGGCGACGGCGAGGCCGGATCGGCCGATGGGGCGCAGGTCCATCGCTCTCAACCCTGCAGGAACGGGTTCGACACCCGCTCCTCGCCCAGCGTCCCGGTGGGACCGTGGCCGGGAATGAAGGCGAGGTCGTCGCCGAG
>CAZZZJ010000025.1:15226-16681 GCA_964658355.1 Beijerinckiaceae bacterium | reverse complement strand
CTGCGCAACCCGATCCTTCCGGCGTTCCTCGATGGCGTCTCGCTCTACAACGTGCACCTCGGCGATACGCGGATCGACCTGCGCTTCCATCGCCACGGCGAGGACGTGACCGTCAGCGTCCTCCGTCGTGTCGGCGACGCCCAGGTGGCGATGCTGAAGTAGGCGGCATTCAGCCGTCTCCGCGGTCGGATGCCTGCGCGCCGAGGACCACGCCGGCGAAGTCGCCCCGCTGCCATTTGCGGGTGACGGGATAGGCGTGGTCGCAGCCAAGGATCGCCAGCGCGAAGTCGAGGGGGAGCCGGTGGCGGCGCGAGATGGCGAGCTTCGCCCCTCCCAGCGACATGTTGCGGATCACGCAGGCATGGGTGATCCCGTCGGGGCAGACGATCGTTGCCGGGATCATCACCTTGGACCGATCGCCGCCGAGGCGGTTCTCGGCAGGTGGCGCCACGATGCTGAGATGGGCGCCGATCCGGGAGGGCTCGGGCCATGCCTTCGGAACCATCTCTCGATCTCCCCGCGTCGGTCGCGCTCGCGCGGTACGCTATCCGGTCTCGTGCATTCCTAGACGCGGTTGCTCAATAAGGGTTGAAGATGAAGGCCGCGCCGTTTCCGATGACGCCATGCATCTGATTGACGAGAGTCCGGCATGACCCGCGACATCAGCCCGCTCGCCCTCGCGCAGGCGCTCCTGCGCTGCCCCTCCGTCACTCCCGAGGAGGGTGGCGCCCTCGCCCTGGTCGACCGGGTGCTCGCCGAGGCGGGATTTACCGTCGCCCGTCCGATTTTCTCCGCTGACGGGACGCCCGACGTCGAGAATCTCTACGCCCGGATCGGCACGGGTGGCCCATGCCTGTTGTTTGCCGGCCATACCGACGTGGTGCCTCCGGGCGATGCCGCCGCCTGGCGCAGTGGGCCGTTCGCCGGTGCCGTCGCCGACGGCATGCTCTATGGGCGCGGCGCCGTGGACATGAAGGGCGGCATCGCCTGCATGCTCGCCGCGACGCTGCGATTTCTCGACGCGCGCGGTCCGGGATTTGCCGGCTCGATCGCCTTCCTGATCACCGGCGACGAGGAGGGACCGGCGGTCAACGGCACGGTCAAGCTCCTCTCCTGGGCGAAGGCGCGGGGCGAGCGGTTCGACCATTGCCTGCTCGGCGAGCCGACGAACCCGAGCGCCCTGGGCGAGATGATCAAGATCGGACGGCGCGGCTCGCTCACGGGCAAGCTGACGGTCCACGGCCGGCAGGGCCACGTCGCCTATCCCCATCGGGCCGAGAACCCGATCCCGGGGATGCTGCGGCTCGCCTCGGCTCTCGCCGCCGACCCGCTCGACGGCGGCACCGCGCATTTCGACGCCTCGAACCTCGAGTTCACGACCATCGATGTCGGTAACAGCGCCACCAACGTCATCCCGGCCGATGCGCGCGCGGTGTTCAACATCCGCTTCAACGA
>CAZZZJ010000025.1:0-15126 GCA_964658355.1 Beijerinckiaceae bacterium | reverse complement strand
CCACCAACGTCATCCCGGCCGATGCGCGCGCGGTGTTCAACATCCGCTTCAACGAAGGCTGGGATGCGGAGACGCTCGGCGCCGAAATCCGACGCCGCCTCGACGCAGCCGCCGGAAATGCCGTCCGCTACAGCCTCGACCTCGCACCATCGAACTCCCCCGCCTTCCTGACGCGGCCCGACGCCTTCGTCGACCTGGTATCCGATGCGATCGAAGCCGAGACCGGCCTGCGCCCGAAGCTGTCGACGACGGGCGGCACCTCGGACGCACGCTTCATCAAGGATGCCTGCCCGGTGATCGAGTTCGGACTCGTCGGCGAGACGATGCATCAGGTCGACGAGTGCGTGGCCGTCGCCGACCTCGATCGGCTGACGGCGATCTACGTGCGGATGCTCAACGCCTACTTCCGATCCGGCGCCTGATCCGCCGGATAGCGATGTCTGCCGGTGACCTCGACGAGGCCGCCGGGTTTCAGGGGTGCCGGGCCATCACGCCGCGACAGATCCATCCCTTTCGGGATCGACCGCGGCATAGCACGCGATATTGACCGGTACGGAAGCGACGGCTTTTCGAGCCGAGACGGTCGCCGACGGCGATGTAGATCTGCCTCAGGCGTTGCACGTGAGGATCGTCCAGGCGCAGCTCGATGCTCGCGCGTACGAGGGCTGCGGTGATGGCACGGTCCTTCGGATCCTGGGGCACCAGAGTTTCGCCGAGGATGATCCGCCCGACTTCAAGCAACAGCGCTTCCTTGGCCGGGTCGTCGGCCGAGGCAAGCCGTTCGAGGTCGAAGAGCGTCCGCACGCCGAGCGGCCACAGCCGAACGATCTTGTCGCGCCCGACGGAGCAGCAGAGCTGCGCCTGGGCGACCCAGTCCATGATCTGATAGACGCCGTAAGGGGTCTCGACGAACAGCATCAGTGGATTGGCGGCGGCGAGGTTCTGCGTCGAGTGGATGTGATGGTCGTCGAGCCTGACCCGGATGTCGCTGTCTATGCCGTCCACGATCTCGACCGGCGTGATCTTGAACGCCCGGAAGACATCTTCCTCTTCCTGCTTGAAGTTCTTGAGTTGGTCGCGTTGTATGATGCCGCGCAGCACGACCTCCGGCATGATGCCCGCGACGAAGCACGCGCTGATGGCCGCCGCCGCGGTCACCGCAGGGGCCACGGGCACGATCATGGTCACGAGCTGACTTCCGAACCAGATGATCGACGTGAAGACAATCGGACCGAGAACGAAGCTGATCAAGATCTTGTTCGTCTCATTCGCGATCATTCCCGGGCTGAGATCGAAGTTCTTGATCGCACGGTAGAGATTGCGGAGCGCCGTGATGTAGCTGCCGACAAAGGCGGCGCAGATCCCGAGAAGCCAGACCATTCCCACACCCGTCGGCGTCGGGTAGCTGTATCCGTCCCAGAGCAATCCCTTCGGATTGGTCATGTGGTCGGCGAGCAAGGAAAGGAGCAGCGACAGACCGTAGAACGTCGATGTCGCGGCGAGCACGCTGAACGGGGCGGACCCGATGATCCAGGATATCGCTGAGTAGTCCTCGCGCTTGCCGCGCGTCTCGGCTGCCCACACGCCGCTTCGCTCGGCGTCTGACCGGCCGGATGAGGGGTCCCGACTACGCCGTGCACCGACGAAATACTTGTACTTCACGAACTCGAACGACGGAATCAGGTTGGTTCCGGAAGGGTCTCCGATATCGAACACGGTCGCCAGGTCGGTGATGATCTCCTGGCGGTGCTTTTTGATCGACTCGCGTATGGCAATGAAGATCAAAGGCGAGAAGAAAGCGAAGCAGGTCGCGAGATAGATTGCCGTCTGGAACGGACCTTCCATGATTGTATCTCTCCCACGCGCGTCAACAGCGCCGTCGACCTGCGACGGATCATGGGGCATCACGCGGTGAAAGCAATCTCAGATTAATCGATGTCCGCAAGTTTAATCTCAGGTTGATAGTCCACTCCGATGAAGCACAGTCCGCAGGCAGGGGCCATCGGGCCGCAGCGGCTTCGGTCGCGCGAGGCGAGGATGTCGGCGATGCCTGCCGCGTCGAGCCGACCGCTGCCGGCGAGCATCAGGGTGCCGACCATGCTGCGGACCTGGTGGTGCAGGAAGGAACGGGCGTTCGTCTCGACCACGATCTCGTCCATCGACCCCATGGGCCGGCGCGTCACGTCGAGGCGGTCGAGGGTGCGGACAGGGCTCTTGGCTTGGCACTCTGCGGCGCGGAAGGCGGTGAAGTCGTGGAGGCCGAGCAGGCGCTGCCCGGCGGCGTGCATGGCCGCCGCGTCGAGCGGCCAGGGTACGTGCCAGACCTGGCCGCGGCTGAAGGTCGGCGGGCTGCGACGGTCGAGGATGCGGTAGCGGTAGTGCCGCCGGATCGCCCAATGTCGAGCGTTGAAGGCCGGATCGACCCGCTCCGCCGACAGGATCGAGACCGGAACCCGGCGCAGATGCGCATTCAGCGCGTCGCGCACCACGTCGGTGCGCCAATCCTTGGTCAGGTCGAGATGGGCGACCTGATGCGTCGCGTGCACGCCCGCATCGGTGCGGCCGGCGCAGGTCAGACCCTGCGCCTCGCCCGTGAACCGCGTCACCGCGGTCTCGATCGCGCCCTGCACGGTCGGATCTTCGGCCTGACGCTGCCAGCCGCGGAACGGCGCGCCGTCGTATTCGATGATCAGCTTGTAGCGCGGCATCAGGGTTGGCTTTTCGGGTGTTCGAAGAGTGCGCGGTTCCTTCCCGCGCTAAGAGAGGGAGGGAAGGAAGCGTGTTCGATCCGATTCATCCGAAACGCGCGCCGGCTTCGAGCCGCGCCCCGCGCAGGAACTCCGCACCGCTTGCCGTGCCGCCCTTGCCGGCACGGCGGACCTCCAGGATCCGCACCGCGCCCGTCCCGCAGGCGACCGTGCCTTCGGCGTCGAGCAGCCTGCCGGGCCGGCCCGCGCCGTCGGCGCCGATCGCCCGCAGCACCTTCACCCGTTCCACGCCCTTTCCGAGGTCGATCTCGAAGAACGCACCTGGAAACGGGCTCAACCCGTTGATGTGGGCGGCGACCTCGGCCGCGGGCCGCGTCCAGTCGATCCGCGCCTCGTCGTTGGTGATCTTTCTGGCATAGATCACCCCATCCTCGCGCTGCGGCGTGAAGGTCAGCGTGCCGGCTTCCAGGTCTCGCAGTGCCTGCGCCATCAGCGCGGCCCCGGCCGGCATCAGCGCGTCGTGCAGGTCGCCGGTGGTCATGCCGGAATGGATCGGGATGCGCGCCTCGAGCGCCACCGGTCCGGTATCGAGCCCGGCCTCCATCCGCATCACGCCGACGCCGCTTTCTGCGTCGCCCGCCATCACGGCCCGGTGGATCGGCGCGGCCCCGCGCCAGCGCGGCAGCAGTGAGCCGTGCAGGTTGAGGCAGCCGTGGCGCGGCAGATCGAGAATGGTCTGCGGCAGCAGCATGCCGTAGGCGACGACGACCGCGACGTCGGCCCGATGCGCCACGAAGATCTCGGCCGCCTCGACGTCCCTCAGGGTGGCGGGCGTCAGCACGGGCAGGCCGAGCCTGTCGGCCAGGGCGTGGACGGGGGAGGGGCGCAAAGCCATCCCACGCCCGGACTTGGCCGGCGCGCGGGTGTAGACGGCGATGACCGCGTGGTCGTCCGCGCAAAGGCGCGCCAGCGTCGGCACCGCGAAGTCCGGGGTGCCCATGAAGACGACGCGCATGTCCGATGTCCGTTCAGGCCGCGTCGCGCTTGGCCGCTTTGGTGAACTTCTTCACGATCCGGTCGCGCTTGAGCTTCGACAGATGATCGATGAACAGCACGCCGTTGAGGTGGTCGATCTCGTGCTGGATGCAGGTGGCAAGCAGGCCCGCCGCCTCGATCTCCTGCACCGCGCCGTCGAGGTCGCGAAACCGCACCCGCACCTTGTCCGGGCGCGTAACCTCGCCGTAATATTCGGGGATCGAGAGGCAGCCCTCGTCGTAGACCCGCGTCTCCTCCGAGGCCCAGACGATCTCGGGATCGAGGAAGATCTGCGGGTTGCGCACGCCTTCCTCCTTGGAGGTGTCGATCGTGACCACGCGCTTCGTCACCCCGATCTGGATCGCGGCCAGCCCGACGCCGGGGGCGTCGTACATCGTCTCCAGCATGTCGTCGGCGAGCGTCCGGATCTCCTTCGTCACGGGGCCGACCGGTTCCGACGGCAGGCGCAGGCGCGCATCGGGCAGGATCACGAGGGGGCGGATCGTCATGGCTCGACCGGGTGACGGGAAATGTCGTCCGGCGGGAATAGGATGCCGGGGGGAGGGCGGTCAAATGCCTCCGCGCTGCGCGTTCGGGGCAGGTTTCAGAACGCGGTGCGGCTGCGGATCGCCGCCGTGAGCGTGCCCTCGTCGAGGTAGTCGAGCTCACCGCCCACCGGCACGCCGTGGGCGAGCCGCGTCACCGTCAAGCCGAGTTCCTTGATCGCGTCCGTCACGTAATGGGCCGTCGTCTGCCCGTCGACGGTGGCGTTCAGCGCGATGATGATCTCCTTCACCTCTGGCCGTGCCGCCCGCTCGACGAGGCTGGCGATGTTGAGGTGTTCGGGCCGGACGCCGTCGAGCGCCGAGAGCACGCCGCCGAGCACGTGGTAGCGCGCCTGCACCGCGCCGGAGCGTTCGAGCGCCCAGAGGTCGGACACGTCCTCCACGACGACCAGCAGCGTCGGGTCGCGCGCGGGGTCGCTGCAGATCGTGCATGGGTCGCAGGTGTCGACATTGCCGCATTCCCGGCAGACGACGATGCGCTCGACCGCGACCCGCATCGCGTCCGCGAGCGGCGCCAGCAGCGTGTCGCGCTTCTTGATGAGCTGCAGGGCGGCTCGCCGGGCGGAGCGAGGGCCCAGGCCCGGCATCCGGGCGAGCAGCTGGATCAGGCGCTCGATCTCGGGGCCGGCGACGGCTTGCGGCATGAAGGCTTCGATATCCTGGTGAGGGCATGCATCCGATAGCGCCGATCGCCGTCGGGAAGAAGGCGGCTTGGGGTCCCAGGTGGCATCCCGGGCGGCGAATGCAGCTTCCACGGCGTGCGGAGGCGCCTGACAAAGCGGCCCCCGCCTTACCGTCTCCGTCCTTCGTCCAGGTTGACGCCATTGCCTTGCCGCCTATCCAAGACGTGCCGGGAGCGGCGAACCAGCGTGCGGCGGTCCTGTACGACCGCACGGACGCTCCCACGATCGGGCGCAGCGGGCGCCTGACCAGCGACACGGCGCGAACAGGGGCCCGGGAGAGAGACCTTGACCGACATCGGCGATCACAACGCGGCCCACGGCGCTGAGGCGATCGGCCTGCGCAACCTGAAGGCCGTCCACTGGAACCTGGAGGCGCCGCGCCTCTACGAGGAGTCCCTCGCCCGCGGCGAGAGCCGGCTGGCGCGCGGCGGCGCGCTGGTGGCGACCACCGGCAGCCACACCGGCCGTTCGCCCAAGGACAAGTTCGTGGTGCGCGATGCCTCCACGGAAAACGAGATCTGGTGGGAGAACAACGGCGCGATCACGCCCGACCAGTTCGCCGCCCTGCTCGCCGACTTCCAGGCCCATGCCGAAGGCCGCGAATTGTTCGCGCAGGACCTCTACGGCGGCGCCGAGCCCGCCCACCGGGTAAAGGCACGCGTCTTCTCCGAGTTCGCGTGGCACTCGCTGTTCATCCGCAACCTGCTGATCCGGCCGCCGCGCGCCGAGATCGCCGGCTACGTGCCGGACATGACGATCATCGACCTGCCGAGCTTCCAGGCCGACCCGGCTCGGCACGGGTGCCGGTCCAAGACCGTCATCGCCATCGATTTCACGCGCAAGATCGTGCTGATCGGCGGCTCGGCCTATGCCGGCGAGATGAAGAAGTCGGTCTTCACGTACCTGAACTACGTCCTGCCGGGTGCGGGCGTGATGCCGATGCACTGCTCGGCCAACGCCGCGCTCGATGCCGAGGGCGGCTCGGCGATCTTCTTCGGCCTGTCGGGCACCGGCAAGACCACGCTCTCCAACGATTCGTCGCGCAGACTGCTCGGCGACGACGAGCACGGCTGGAGCCCGGACGGGATCTTCAACTTCGAGGGAGGTTGCTACGCCAAGACCATCCGGCTCTCGCGCAACGCCGAGCCCGAGATCTACGCCACCACCGAGCGCTTCGGAACGGTGATGGAGAACGTGGTGATCGACCCCGAGAGCGGGATTCCGGATTTCGACGACGCCTCGCTCACCGAGAACACGCGCTGCGCCTATCCGCTCGACTTCATCGCCAATGCCAGCGACACCGGCCGCGCCGGGCATCCGAAGAACATCGTGATGCTGACCTGCGACGCCTTCGGCGTGATGCCGCCGATCGCCAAGCTCACCGGCGCGGAGGCGATGTACCACTTCCTCTCCGGCTACACCGCCAAGGTCGCCGGCACCGAGCGCGGGCTGACCGGGCCGGAGGCGACGTTCTCGACCTGCTTCGGCGCGCCGTTCATGCCGCGGCACCCCAGCACCTACGGCAACCTGCTGCGCGATCTCATCGCCAAGCACGACGTCGATTGCTGGCTGGTCAATACCGGCTGGACCGGAGGCGGCGTCGGCACCGGGCGGAGGATGCCGATCCGCGTCACCCGCCGGCTGCTCACGTCGGCCCTCGACGGGTCGCTGTCGAAGACCGAGTTCCGCCGCGACCCTTACTTCGGCTTTGCCGTGCCGGTCTCGGTGCCCGGCGTCGAGCCGCACATCCTGCAGCCGGTGAAGACCTGGGCCAACAAGGCCGCCTTCGCCGAGACCGCGAACCGGCTCGTCGGCATGTTCAAGGAGAACTTCAAGCGCTTCGAGCAGCACGTCGACGAAGACGTCCGTGCGGCCGAGCCGAACGCGCAGGCGATGGCGGCCTGAGCCGCGGAGCGGGCGGCACGTCCATGGGCCGCCCGCCCACCGATCCAATCCCGTCACTCCGTGGCTAGGGAGCAGGGCCCGGAATCCGGAGCCGTGACGAAGCCCCGACCGGGCGGAACCGGCACGCGCGTTCCTGCTGGCGTGGTGGATCTGGATTCCGGGCTCGCCCTCGTCGTCCCGGATAGACGGAGCGGGTTCGACACCGCTTCCGGGATCGTCCTCAGCCCGGCTTGCGCTCGTCCAGGAACGCCTTCATCCGCTCCAGCGCACGCAGGATGTTCTCTGCCGAGTTCGCGTAGGACAGGCGGATGTAGCCTTCGCCGTGGATGCCGAAATCCGGGCCGCCGATGACGGCGACGCCGGCCTCTTCCAGGAGCGACGAGGCCAGGGCCTTGGCCTTCCAGCCGGTCCGGCTCACGTTCGGGAAGGCGTAGAACGCCCCCTTGGGCACGATGCAGGACACGCCTGGCAGGTCATTGAGGCCATCGACCACGATCTTGCGCCGCCGGTCGAACTCCGCGACCATCTCGGACACGCAATCCTGCGACCCGTCGAGCGCCGCGATGCCGGCCCACTGCGTCGCGGCGTTGACGCAGGAATGGGCGTTGACCGCGAGCTTGCGCGCCGCCTCGTAAAGCGGCTTCGGCCAGACCGACCAACCGAGGCGCCAGCCGGTCATCGCGTAGGTCTTGGAGGCGCCGTCGAGGTAGATCAGCCGGTCGCGGATCTCGTCGTATCTCAGCAACGAGTGATGGGTCTGCCCGTCGTAGGTCATGGTGCCGTAGATCTCGTCCGACATCACCGCGAGGTTCGGGTGGTCGGCCAGCCCCTTCACGAGGGCGTCGATCTCGGCCTTGGGCGTCACGCCCCCCGTCGGATTGGCGGGCGAATTGACGATCAGCAGGCGCGTCCGCGGGGTGATCAGCGCCAGCGTCTCGTCAGCCGAGACGGCGAAGCCGTTGGCCTCGCGGATCGGCACCGGGACCGGCGTCGCGCCGGTAAACTCGATCATCGAGCGGTAGATCGGGAAGCCGGGATCGGGATAGAGGATCTCGGCGCCGGGTTCGCCGAACATCAGGATCGCCATGAACATGGTGACCTTGCCGCCGGGCACGATCATCACGCTGTCCGGGTGCACCGCGACGCCGTGGCGCCGGTGGACGTCGCGGGACACCGCCTCGCGCAGCGGCAGGATGCCCGTGGCCGGCGTGTAGCCGTGATGGCCGTCGCGCAAGGCCTGGATGCCGGCCTCGACGATATGGGCCGGCGTCGGCATGTCCGGCTGGCCGATGCCGAGGTTGACGATGTCGCGCCCTTGGGCGGCCAGCGCGTTGGCGCGCGCCAGGACGGCAAAGGCGTTTTCCTCGCCGATCCGTCCGAAGGCCGGAACGATCTGCATCATGGAAACGCCCTCATGGTTCGAGCGGCCGGGCCTCGAAACGTCCCGGCACGCGATGCCCTGCCGTGCCGCGGACGTCGCGCAGGAAGCGTAAAGCGGCCGGCGAAGCGGTCAGTGCTTCGAACGCTCGGCCAGCTTGCTCGCACCGAACGACAGCGCGACGGCGATGACGGCCAGGATCACGAAGGTCTTCACCGACGCATAGAACAGGGCCGGCTCGATGCCGGTGTCGGTGTAGAGCACCAGACCGATCGCGGCGAGCGGCAGGCAGATCAGGATGAAGAGCGGAACGAGCGGGTTCATGAACGGCACTCAGGTCGTGCGGGGCGGCAAGATTGCCCACGCGCTTGGACGGATGGTCCGTCCATAGCACCGCGCAGCGCCCGTGGGGACACCCGCCGCACCGTTTTTTTGCCGCGCGACCGGCACTTCCGATCACGCCCCTCGGCCTGTTGCCTCCCCATTCGAACGGTTCCCATTCCTTGCGATCGGCCGGCATTGCTAAGGAAGATGCAAGTGTCTGCAATCTATGATCGAAGGCGAACCGGGAGTTACATTTTTAATGCGCGAACTTCTGCGGAAGCGAGTCTCGATCGTTTCGGATCGCGCGCCGATCGATGCGTTGGTGATTCAGATCCGCAGGCTGGTCCGTCATCGCGGATTTGCCCGTGACAAGGTCGTCAGCGCGATGTTGCTCAAATACATCCCGGCCGATGCCGGCTATGCCTGGAACGACGAGGCGGCCTTGCACACCCGCCTCGTGAAGGCCGATCTCGACATGAAGACGGTGGATCATCTCATCGCCAGCGCCAGCCTCGAGATCGTGATGATCCGGGCGCGGAGCCACGACTGAGGCGTTCGATCAGGCCGGCACCCGGACCGTCGCGCGCAAGCCTCCCAACGGGCTGTCGTGCAGCGAGACGTCGCCGCCATGAGCCCGCGCGATGTCGCGCGCGATCGACAGGCCGAGGCCCGACCCGCCCGCGTCCTGTCGTGCGTCGTCGAGGCGCACGAACGGCTTGAACACCTCCTCTCGGCTCTCGACCGCGATCCCCGGCCCGTCGTCGTCGATCGAGACGAAGAACGCCCGCGCCTCGGCCCGGCCGGAGATCGCCACCGTTTCACCGTAGCGCGCGGCGTTGGCCGCCAGGTTGAACAGGCAGCGCCGGAACGCATCCGGCCTCACGGTGACGGTCGGCGACCCGGCCAGATCGAAATCCGAGACCTGGGCGCCGAGGCGTTCCACGTCGGTGCGCAGGTCCTCCAGCAGCGCGCGCATGTCGGTCGGCGCCGCGTTCTCCGCCGAATCACCGCGGGCGAAGGCGAGGTAGCCTTCCAGCATCCGGCTCATCTCGTCGACGTCGCGAGAAAGCTCTTCGATCTCCGGGCTCTGATCGATCAGCGCCAGCGAGAGCCTGAACCGGGTGATGATGGTGCGCAGGTCATGCGACACGCCGTTGAGCATGGTGGTGCGCTGTTCCATCGCTCGTTCGATACGCCGCTTCATCTCGATGAAGGCGTGGCCGGCCTGCCGGACCTCGCGGGCGCCGCGGGGGCGGAACTCGATCTCCCGGCCCTTGCCGAACCCCTCCGCCACGGCGGCCAGCCGCAGGATCGGCTTGATCTGGTTGCGCAAGAACAGGATCGCGACCCCGAGCAGGACCATCGACGAGCCGATCATCCATACGAGGAAGATATGGGAGTTCGAGGCGTAGGCCTGGGAGCGACGGGCGGTGATGCGCATGACCCCGGCGGGGATCGCGACGCGGATCTCGATCAGGTTCGAACGCCCGACCGTGTCGATCCAGAACGGCCGGCCGATCTGGCGTTTCAACTCGTCCGACAGCGCCTCGTCGAGGATCGAGAAAAACGGGCGCGGCCCGGGGGGCGGCAGCGTCGCGCCTTTCAGGATGTCGAGGTCGAGGTTGAGCCGCTCGCCGGCGATGCGGGACAGGGTCTCGGCATCCTTGTCCTGCGGATAGACCTCGTAGATGTCGATCAGCGCCGCCACGTCGGCCGTCACGGCCGAGGACAGACGCTTGGTCACGAGTTGCCAGTGCCGTTCCATGAAGGTGTAGGCGATCACGGATTGCAGCAGGACGACCGGCGCGATGATGATGATCAGCGACCGGGCGTAGAGTCCCTTCGGCAGACGGTCGCCGACGGCGCGGGCAAGCCGCTTCCACAGGGTTCGCGGGCTTGACAGGCGACGCGACGCCGACCGTCGCGCAGGTATGGCATCCGGGTTCGTCACGTCGGTCGCCCAATCGTGCCGGGAGGTGTCGGGGCCGGGGGAAGGCGGCGCATCGATCGGATATCCGGGCGGGCGCCCCGGAAGCGGGACCTTCGCCTTATGCCATCCTCGACGCGGCGCTCCAACGCGGAACCGCTTTCCTCCGGATCAGGAAGCCGGCGCCGAACAGCAGGACGCGGCGGTCAGGGCGTCCTCGCGCACCTCATGCGTCCCGGCCTCCGTGCTGCGGATCCGGTAACTCGGCTCGCCGGTTTCGACCGGCAGAAGGCCGATCACCTCAAAAATGCGGTTGCCGTTGCGAGCCGCCGCGAGATCGCGCCGGCGGACGAGTTGCCCGAGATGGAACTTGTGGCTCATGTGGTGACCTCCCACTGTCGCGATCCCTTACGCGACGCGGGGTGGCTTCGGTTTCGCCTCGGGGATCGGCGAACGCGAGAGACTCAGGATCGTCCGCTGCGGCCGTCCGGATTTCTGCGCGATCTCCTCGTCCTGCGCCGAAATCACCTCGCGTGCCGGTTCGTCGCCATCGAGTCCGCCGAGGATTTCCATGGGAACGCGTCGGTTCGAAGCCTGCGAACCGTCCTCATAAACCACGTCGAACAGCACGGAGCCCCGCTCCTGCGGCCTTTGCCTGGTGCGCTTACTCATTGCCTGCTTGAGGTTGGGGCTGACGTGAAACGCCGCCCGGGGAGGGAACGGCTCCCGGTCGAGATACGGAACCCAGGCTGAAGACACCACCCGATCCGTCCCACGGAAGCCGTGTGCGGCTGGCAGATGATGCCCTGGCCGTCTTGGAGCTTGAGATGGCGCAGGAACGCGCGTTTGGCAACGCACGGCACGTCCGCGCGGCATGCAACCGCGCCGATCCGCCTGCGACGAGTCTAGTTAGCTGGAAAGGTCAGGGCTCTTCAGCCTGCGAGGACGAGTTCGCTCTCGCTCGCGGCCCGTTCGCCGGCAGACGACTTGATCCGGTAGCACGGCTCGCCGGTGCGATCCTCGGGCATCAGGCGAACGATCTCGCACAATAGGCCCGAGGCGTCGTCCTTCACGGAACCGAAGCCGCTGCGCGACTGACGGACCCTCTGGCCAAGCTTGAACTTGTGGGACATCGAAGGTCACTCCTGATCGCCGCAACGCCGGTTATCGAACCCGGATGGGTGCGACGTTCGAGGTGACGGGGTCGTCAAAGTCGTTTGGCGCCGGCCCGTGCGTCGCGGGATGAACCGCCGTCGTCGGACCGCCGCCGGATTGGAGCTCTCAGAGCCCGTCTTGCCTTCGGAGCCGGGCTTACTTGCGCGCGCGCAGCTTGCGAGCAGCGAAGCGGGCGTCGCGCGCCTCTTTCTGCTCGGCCGCCAGTGCGGCCTGACGCTCGGCCTTCTCGGTCGCGATGCGAACAACCTCGGCGGCCTCGAACTCTCGCTGGGCCTTCGCCTCGGCGACGCGCCGGATCTCAGCGGCGACCCTTTCGGCCTCGCGCTCCTTGTTGCGCTCCTCGCGCGCCTCGATCACGGCTTGGCGCTCCGCCTGGCGGGCGATGACGGCCGGATCGTCGGCGGCGGGCCGCGAACGGTAACGCGCCAGCATCGCTTCCCGCGCCTTCGCAGCGGTCTCGAGCCGGTCGGAAAACTGGTTGTCCTTGGATTGATTCACACAAGATCCTTATGCGCCACCGGCCCCATGCCGGATGCGATCAGACAGATTCAGCAAAGCGAAAACGCGTGAAGCCGTCCCGGGTGGGACGGCTTCGACGACGACCCGAGGCGAACTCGGTGTTCAGGCGGCCTGGAGGCTGCCGGCGGACTGCTTGCCGCTGCGACGGTCGGTTTCCATCTCGTAGGAGATTTTCTGGCCCTCGGTCAGGCCACGCATGCCAGCGCGCTCGACAGCCGAGATGTGCACGAAGACATCCTTGCCGCCGTCATCCGGCTGAATGAAGCCGAAGCCCTTCTGATCGTTGAACCACTTGACGGTGCCGGTGCTCATAGAAAATTCCGTATCTTAACAGGCGTCAGAGATCGACCGGCGCATGTGCATCACGCGCCCGATCGCTGGTCGTCGAAATGTGGGAGAAAACAGAGCGCACGCCCATTACGGACGGAACGGCCGGATATCTGGCCAGAAATCGATGTTGTACTTTTTGCACAAGCGGCGACATTTTGCAAACACCAAGACGTCCACACACGAAACCGTGCCCCGCTGGCTGAAGCCGCCATGCGAAATCCGTGGTGGGCCGTCGGCGAATCGAAGCTCACGCAAAGCGAAAGCATGTTACGCTCGGGTGTTGCCCGCCACGCGATCATGCGGACGGTCTCTTCCTTCGAGGTGGACATGGCGCGCACCCCCGAGAGCGGTGAATCCTCGGTCGTCTCGATGGCGGAGTACGACAAGCGCGCCAAGCGGATCTCCGGAAACACCAGCGAGATCGCCGAGGACCTGAAGAAGACCCGCCAGGCCACGAGTCTCCGCCTGATCGAGACTGCCGAGCGCAAGGCCTCGATCCCGCATCTCACCTTGGTCGAAACCGGCGAGGATCCGGCCGGCGGAAACTGAGCGGCTGGCTGCGAGCTGTCCTGAAGTTGTCGATCCACGACACCCTGGCCGAGCCGATCGACGCCGGGTGAACGGCCGCGTCGAACCATCGGGTCCCGACCTTGAAGCACCTTCGAGGCCTTGCACCGCGTTGCCCTCGCTTGGAACGGCATCCGCCGGCCGCTCGAACCGATCGGACATGTGCCTCCCGCCGAGACCGACGAGCCCCTACGCGATCGTGTCCCAGGGTGTGGTGTAGCTGAGGGGCGGTCATCGGCGGTTGCCGGGTAGGGTCGGGTTGCGACGACCAACCCCGAACCCGAGAGACCCCCGATGACCGACGAGATCATGGCCCTGAGCGGCTGATGGAGAAGAGTGCCGACGCTGATCTGCTGCGCGAGATGATCGGTTTTGCAGCCGAGCGACTGATGGAGCTGGAGGTGGGCGGCCTGACCCGCGCGGTCGGGTGCGTCCATCCGCGACGTCTGGCGACCCGGGACGAGGCCCATGACGCTTCGTGTTCCTCGCCGGACCGAAGCACCGCGCGAAGCAGCGAGACCTGGACCGCAACCGACATGGCCGTATCCCTGGCGACATCGTCGTCTTGGACAACCTCGGCAGCCACGAGGGGCCGGCCGTGTGGCCGGCGCACGGCTGCTGTTCCTCCCCCCTCCCTGCAGAGACTTCAACCCCATCGGTCCTTCGACAAGCTCGGGATGAGGTGGCCTCCTCGAAACTGTAAGAAGGGCTGCGCAAGGCGCCCGGGCCAATCGTCATGGGCTTGTGGCCCGCCATCGGACGCCTCGTCGAAATCGTCACGCCAGACGCGTGCGCCAATCTCTTCACGGCTGCAGAATACGAACCAGATTGAACGGGAAATGCTTTAAGGCACGGCTTGCCAAAAGGCAGACCTGCACGCCCTCGCCTCCGACCTGCGGCAGCAGCACGGAGGCTCGCGCGATGAGCCAAGCACCGCCTAGACACTCTGTGAGTTTATATTTTTAATGCCTTGACGTGAGGAAAAGATGAATAAATCTCAAAATCGCATTCAATCAACAATAAAAGCACGACGCGCAATTGGATTGAAGGGCGAAAGTTGGGACAATCAGGCGATTGCCCGCGATATTTTATTTGACGAACTTGGATACAATCAAGCGGATCGGCCGAACTACCATCTCGATGAACAAACGAAGGATATTCTGCTCGCCCACGCTCGGCAGGACTCGTCTCACGCACTGAGCAACACCATCTCGCTTCTAGAGCGCGTCGAGAGATTGGATAGGACCGTGCGCAGTCTCTGCGTTTTCGTAGTCGCGGCCGGCATCACGATTGTCTATCTCCTCTGGAGGATTATCCAGAACAGTCAGGTTTGACCGAGTAAAAATTAAGTTAGTCGCAATTGAAAATTCTCATCATTCCAAGTCTGGGAGCGCGTTTCGTGCTGCTTGTGCTGTTCATTTGTCCGATCGCGTCCGCCGCCGATCCGCACGCAAGTATTGCGACAACTCCCAGTCTGGATGACTGGCTTTTGTGACGGTCTTGCGGCACAATTTGTCTTGGTCATGACTTGGATATGAAAAATTCAGACGAAGTTGTCAAAATTAGAAAGCGAAGACATGGCAGGCGTTGCGTGTCTTCCAAGTTGGACAGAGTCGTTTTCGGGATCGACGGAATTCTTGCTCGGACGAAGTGGCGGTGGCCCGCGTAGGAAGACATTGCGAACGGCGACGTCCGACTCGCTGCGTCCGGGGCGGCGAAGCTGTTCGGGAAGCCTCCGCCTCCACGTCAGACGGGCCAGCGACAAGCCGGAGCCGATGTCGTTGGACAAGATCAGCCGGCCAGGGACAGGCTGCCCTCATCCAGGGGCCTGCCGTCGGGATCGCACCGGGCGCCCTGCATCCGATGCTGTTCGCGGTCGCGCCGAGTCAATCGCGAGGCCGTCACGGCACGACCATGCTGTCGCTCGCATGACTTTTCGGCGACGCCCAACGAACCCCGGCGGCGTCCGCGCCTTGTCTCGATCGACCGCGTCAAGCCGGCGCACGGA